>NZ_JBQCDF010000273.1:0-22621 GCF_051961495.1 Cytophaga sp.
ATTTGACATCAGCTATTCATATGATTATATCACAAGTGATATTAATAAATACACAGGTGGTTCACATGAGATTGTGATTGGTTACAGATTAAGACCACAAGGCAGAATTATTTGTCCGTCTAACTTCTGGTAAGAGCAACAGAGGTCATATAAAGAACAAAAGGTCATGCTGCATAACATGACCTTTTGTTTTTTATATAGATCAGATTTTAATAATAGAAAATTTTTCTGATCTGTATCTTTTTCGATCTCTTGTATTATGCTATAAAGTTTCACAAAAACATATATAGCCACGAAAAAGCCTATTTTAACATTCGCATTAATGAGCTTTGCTACAGGAATGAGCTTTGCCCAGGATGGATATAATGAGTTATCTGTCTGGCCGGTTCATGCCTTATTATGTATCAGAAAACCGTTGTGCGGGCATTGGATCTGAGAGAAAAGCAGAATGGACCTATCTTTTCAAGAAACAGAAAAATAACAGCTTTATTAATCAATGGCGTTGAAAGCGGATTAATTAATGCCTAATACAAATGATTCGCTGGCATCACAGTTAACCTACTTTGTAACACAAATTTAAATAGCCCGTTTAAATGAGAAACTTTTAAAACAAACAGGTTATATGGGAAAATTTGTAATTACGAAAAGATCCAATGGAGAATTTCAGTTTAGCTTAAAGGCTGGTAACGGACAGGAAATATTAGCCAGTGAAGGTTATAAAACAAAGGATGCCTGTGAAAATGGTGTAGCTTCTGTAAAACGCAATTCTCAGGATGAATCAAAATTTGATTTAAAAAAATCAAAAAACGATAAATTTTATTTTAATCTGAAAGCTACCAACGGCCAGATCATTGGTACCAGTGAAATGTATGAAACAGAAGCAGCCTGTAAAAGCGGAATAGAATCTGTTAGAAAAAATGCTCCGGATGCTTTGATAGAAGATAAATCTAACTGATTGCAGCATCTAGATAGATTAAAGAAAAAAAGCGATTGTCTGATTTCAGACAATCGCTTTTTTTTACTTGTTACTTATTAAAAATTCAGTTCTTCTGTTAATACTTCTTCCTATTTCATTTCCGGAGCCATCCGGATTTTCATTAGAAGTAATTGGTTTGGTTTCACCATATCCTTTGGCCTGGATTCTATTGGCAGCAATTCCTTTTGAAATCAAATAAGCCATCACGTTATCAGCTCTTTGTTGAGATAAATTCTGGTTGTATTTGTGTGTACCTACATCATCGGTATGAGAGCTTACAATAATTTTATCGTTTGGATGTGATTTTAAGAAAGGAATTAAAATATCATCTAACGCTTTTTTAGCTTCATCTGAAAGATCTGTTGCATTTGATTCGTATTGAATATCTTTTAGTACAAATGCCGCTCCTTCAACTGGCTTTTCGATAACAGGAACTTCCTTTACAATAGCTTCAACAGGAGTAAGCTGCAGCGTTTTTTTGATTACAGGACTCGAACACATTTCTTTTGTCTCAACAAATAAGGTATCGGTTACATATCCCATTTTCTGAATGAAGATTGCGTACCTGGTATTCTGTGATAAGGATAGATTGTATGAACAAGCTGCTAGACGGAATGTGTCAACCACACTGGTTTTATTTTTTAAATTTGTTTTCTGAATATTTAAGATTTCACCTGTGCATTGTCCGGAAGGACTCAAAACACTTACATCCAGGTTACATATAAACGGTGGAGGGGGAATAATTTCAAGTGAATAGATATCGTCACAGCATGTTTCATGGAAGAAAGGTGTGCCGCCTGGTCTGTTCGATACAAGAAACCCTTTTTTACCATTATCAGACAATGTAAAACTTAATTCGTCCTGGGGAGAATTGATCGGGAACGATAAATTCTCCGGACGTAAAAACTTTTTACCATCTTTTTCAATTTTATAAATATCAAGCCCGCCTGCATTGGTTAAACCATTGGAGCTATAGTAAAATGTTTGGGTAGGAACGTGGAAGTAAGGCGTACAATCTGTTTCAGATGTATTGGCAGGCGAGAAGTTGATGGGCTTATTCCATGTTTTTTTACTTTCATTGTAAGATGTATACCAAATATCCAAACCGCCCTTGCCATCTGGTCTGTCTGAAACAAAGTATAAATATTCCGTTTGATTCACCTTTGGCTTATATGCAGGTTTGTTGTTTCCTGTTTTACGCGGAGGCATGTTTTTATTAGGTGAAGCAGTAGCGGTTTCTGTTGCCGGAGCAGTAGCAGTATCAATAACAATGGTAGGTTGGGTACTTGTATAACCCGGTATATTTATTGGATCAGGAAGTTTACTAGGGTGAGACCATTTCCCGGAAACCTTTTCAGAATAATACAGTTCGCAGAAAACTTTTCCGTTGTGATTTTTGGTGCATTTTGTAAAATAAAATCTTTGCGAGTAGGGGGAATAAACAAAGTTTCCCATGTCAACATTAGGATCGTTGATGTCTTCTAATATTCCTTGCTCTACCCATTCATTTTTTACTTTTTTTGCTTCATAGATCTGACGTACCGGTTGTTTCTGGTAATGCTCAATGCGGGTGTCATAATATTCAACAGAGTCAATACGAAGTGAACCAAACGCAAGTGTCATGCTATCCATGATAACAGGAGAGAATTCAGTATGCGGGTGGTTAACAGAGCTGCCGACATTTTTGATAATTACATTTTGCGGGAAATCGCGGTAGACCATTCCGCTGTCACAGCCGGCGATGTCTCTGGCCAATACAGATTTAAATGATTTGTCGCCGATAGATGACGACAGCTTTTTGAACTCTATAAACGCAGTTTTCGCTTCTTCATATCTTCCGCACATTTTTAACATGAGTGCCTGATAATATAAGGCGATAGGATATTCATTCGGTGATGTCTTATAAACCTTTGAATAGGTTGATTCAGCCGATTTGTAGTTTCTTGAAAAACGATACATTTCTGCAACCTGAAAAAGCGCCTTGATATCGGATGAATCATTTTTAACTACTTCTTCATAATAGAATAGTGCTGTATAAATATCACCTGTTTCCTGCGCTGTTTTGGCGCGGGCTTTCATTTTCGATAAGCTTAGATTTTTATCTATACCATCGTTGGCTGTTTGTGCAGAAAGAGATATTGAAAATACGGAAAGAAGAAAAACAATACTGAATGATAAATATTTCATAGAGTGTATTGAAGTAAAATATGATTTAAGGAAATATTAATATCTATCACAAGGTAAAGTAACTTTATTAGAAGCTCTTGAAGGAGTGGTATAAGTAAGAGATACTTCCCAGGCGGTTTTGTTACGCGTATTATCACTTAATGTAGACATATTGAAGTCCCAGCTTATTCCAAAAGCAAAGCGATTATAATTTACACCAGCTACTACAATAACCGCGTCTGAATTGACTGTACTGCCTCTGTAACCTGCACCGGCCAATAGTCCCAGATTATCTGTTATTTTTCGATTAGCATTAATGCCAGTCAGAAAATCTGTGGCTGTTGCAGAGTTCATATATAAAATATGCGGAACCAGAGAAAGTTTTGATGTCATGAAATAAACTGCGGAAGCATTGAATACATGTCTGAATGGTACGGCTTTAGTAGCACTGCCATAGCCTTCCATGGGTCTGTTAATATTGAAGAGTGCATATCCGGCAGCAAGTTTTACTTTTCCAAACAAGTGAGACCAGCCTACTCCGGCATTTACATCTAAATAACTCCAGTTATTTTTTAATGTTCCTTCTGTAGAGTTTGCTGTAGGATCATAGGCTCCCAGTTGATAATTCCATTGAGCAGGGAAGGTCTGATCATTTGTATTGATGTTTCGCATGACAACGCCGGTCTGAACACCGAAGCGCAATAAATGTCCTCTGTAGTTTTTTTGATAACTCCCGGAAATCAGAATTTTATTGGTGTGCAGAAAATAAGAACTCACCTGGTCATTGATAATGATCGCGCCAAGTCCAAATTCATTTGGTCTTTTCAGGAATTTTTTTTCGATCGAAACCATGTTTGTTTTCATGGCTGGAGAGATTTGCGCCCATTGTGTTCGCGAGTTGGCACAGGCTTTAATGTCTCCATCGAAATTGCCCGTATAGGCAGGGTTCAGTGAAAGATTAGATGTATAATATTGAGTCAGATGTATATCCTGTGCAATACAATCTATTTTAATGGCAGCTAAAACGGCCACGAACAAAATGGTGTTAATTATTTTCATCTTACTAATTAAAAAACTATGCTTACCATGTTCCCAAATGGGTGTTGTAATAATTGGCCATATAATTGTATTGCTCGTTCGTAAATTTTAAGCAAACACATGAAGTGTAATAACTCATTATATTAGAGACATCCGGATAATATAAATCTCCGTTTGCATCTCTTACATTGCTTATATATATACAGCTTAATTCATCAATATATTCAGATGGTTTTTTTGCCGGATCATAAGGATCTGCCGGTGTGTCGCAAAAGCCATCGCCGGCAGTCTTGCAATTGCTGCCATTCGCTAATTCCGGAATACCCTTTTCAAATGTGTGGCTTAGCCCAAAGTAATGGCCCAATTCATGGGCGATTGTTGATGCATCTGCACAATTCTTTTTGATTACAACATTGCCGTATCCCGCGATACCTCCTAAATCTGCATAGCCGCAGACTTTTTTCTCAATTTTGTCTGGTTCTTTAATAAAGAACATATTAATCCTGTTCGTGAGACGGAACATTGGAGTCAATTCCTGTTCTCTTTTATCAATCGGATTATTATGGGCAAGATAGCTGTATTGGTAGTTATCGATGTATTTAAATTCACAGACAGTAAAGGATGCTTCGATGGGTTTAAAAATCTGATTTATATTAGCCATGACCGCATTTATATAGCTTTCGCTAATGCCTGCACTATTTGAATCTTTAACAATATGTACAACAACAAGAAATTGCTTGTTGATTTTTGTTAACGGTTTAATGGAATCTTCCAATACAGAAGCTTTGGCTGTTGATACATGAATAAATATCAAAAATAGCACTAAACTTATATTGAGGATAAAATATTTTTTCAAAATATAATTTTTTTATTGGTGGGAAATCTTTTTAATTTCTGTACGTTTGTGTAATATTTTGAATGCAAAGTAATATTACTTTTTATAAAATGGCTAATTATTTGAAAATTATATTTCTGTCAGCAGTTTTTTTGACGAATACCTTATATGGACAAACTGCTGATATCGTGCAGGGATGCGTCCCCTTGAAAGTTAATTTTGCTGCACCTGCTACCAGTTCTACCTATTTTTGGGATTTTAAAGATGGTGTAACATCCAACCTTCAAAATCCTGTAAATATTTTTAATAAAGCGGGAATTTATAACGTTACATTTCAGGAATCGGTTGGCGGACCTGTAATTAAAACGATTAAAATTGAAGTATTCAAAGAACCTATTTTAAATATCAAGGTTGCCTCTGGTTGTTATCCGTTGAATGCTCAAATTGTCAGTACCTCTACCATAGATCCTAAGATTACCGTTCAAAATTATACATGGGTATTTGGCGATGGAGTAACTACTCAAGGTGCTGCAGCATCCAGTATTACACATCCATATAATGCCAAAGGTGTTTACAATATATCGCTGGGGATAGAGACGCAATATCCTACCTGTAACAAAACAGGAATTTTTAATAGTGCCATAGAAGTGTTTGAACCTCCCGTTGCATCTTTTACAACAAACCCGGACAATACGGTTTCATGTAATTCAACCTTAACTGTAGGCTTTACAAATACATCCACTGGCGTACAGCCTTTGTCTTACCAGTGGAATCTTGGAAACGGACAGACATCAACCGCGGTGAATCCGCCAACACAGACATATACGAAGAACTCTTATAATGCGAGCTTAACGGTAAAATTTGCTTCAAACCTAACGGGTTGTACTGCAACAGCAAGCAAGGGGATAAGTGTTGGCAGACCTATTCCAACCATCAGAACTGCGAAAGACACTACCTGTATTGTTGATACGGTTGTATTTACAACAGCTACTGCCGGTATAAGATTATGGACAGTAGATGCGAACAGTAAAATTATTGGGGCAAACAACCGGGATAGTCTCCGTGTTGTATTTTCTAAAAGTGGTGCTCATTTAGTCAGTCTTCAGATAACAACACCCGATGGAGCTTGTTCGGATAAAATTTCAAGAAGTATTTATATAGATGAAGTACTGGCCAGCATACAGCACACGCCTCAATACAGCTGTTCCAGCCCAATGACTGTGCAGTATAAAGCGATAGCCAATCAATCCAATGTGCAATATAAGTGGACCTTTAATGATAGTACTAAAAGTACGAATCAATCTGTCAGCCATACATATAAAACCGTGCATAGTGATTATTATGGCATCAATGATGTAGAAGTGCAGGTGACTTTTCTTCAAGTCACTTCTAAAAAGACGGGTTGTAAAGCTATTGCATGGTCACTTGATACGATGTGGCTGCCTAATGCGAGGTTGATGCCTGATGTCACAAAAGGCTGTGCGCCCTTAAGCGTGCAATTCAGTGATTCGAGTAAATCCAATGATCCGATTGTTAAATGGAAATGGTTGTATGGAGATGCAACCGATCAAACCACTTCGACTAAGCAAACGGTTTCTCACACCTTTACTCAGCCGGGCATATACAGTAATAGATTGATCGTTACTACTAAAAGAGGGTGTGTTGATACATCGTATGCTATAGGAATTGAAGTGGGTTCAAAGATTACAGGTCTTGATTTCATTGCCAGCAAAACAGATGTTTGTCCGGGAGAATCTGTATCCTTTACACCTGTTTTGCCATCTGGAGCATTAGCATCGATTGATGCTTATCATTTCAGTACGGAAGGCAACCGATCTTTTCACTGCAGCAATCAAAAAGATTTAACATGGTCCTATAAATATTTAACAGGGCCTCAGAATGTAGTATTGACAGTTGATTACAACGGCTGCTTTACCCAGGTAAGCAAAAGCAATTATGTGAATGTTAAAGGTACCATTGCAAAAATTGATTACAGCGCGGCCTGTTCAGATCCGTTAAAATATCATTTTACAGATGTGAATAAAAATGCAACCAGTCTTAGCTGGGATTTTGGCGATAATAAATCAGGTACCGCATTAAATGAAGTGCATGATTATGCTGTCAGGGGTGACTATAAAGTTATACTGACGGCTCTTGATGCAGCAAGTGGCTGTGCTGCAACCAAAGATACCGTGCTGGTTAAGCCTCGTTCACTGCAAGCAAAAATGACCATTGATACGTTATTATGCAGAAATGGTACCTATACATTCAGATCCAATAAGTCTGTTGATGTAGATGCACAGTGTTATAAAGGATACGACTGGAGAATTCCTTCAAGTGATGTAAGACAATTGGTGACCAGTTCAACTTATGCGACTTTCCAATTCACGAAAGCTGGTGTCTTTACTACACAGTTGATTGCTACCGATGTCAATGGCTGTAAAGATACCACTACCCAGAAAATTAAAGTGTTTGATATCAAGCCTAAATTCACGGCTGATGACCAATTGATCTGTAATCCAGGAATTGTTCATTTTACGGATCAGACAGTGGGAGATACGACAGTGGTTGCCTGGAACTGGAACTTTGGTGACCATAGTGGCGGGAACGCGCAAAATCCTGCTCATACCTATTTTTCAAAGCCTGATTCAAATTCAACATACACGGTGAGGTTAGTAGCATCAGATATATTAGGTTGTAGAGATACAACTTATGTTTTGGTAAAACAGTATGAACCGACAAGTTCTATTGTCATAACCAAACCGCTGCTTTGTTTAGGCGAATCAGCAAAAATCACTGCTACAGATTATACTCTGGGTGGATCAAATTTAAAGTATAGCTGGGATTTCGGAAACACCACAACAAGTATACAGCAATCCAATACCGTTTTGTATGCAAGTGATGCTCTTTACACCGTCTTACTAAATTTTGAAGAGATATCTTCAGGTTGTAAGGGCACTACTGCCGCATCTGTAAGTGTTCAGACATACCCAACAGCAGCCTTTACTACAAGTGCTGATACAATTGCAGTGTTATGTGCACCGAAGGTTGTTTCTTTTAAAGATAATTCGGTATCCAAGTATGCATTTAATAGTCAGTGGAATTTCGGCAATGGCGAAGTATCGTTCCAGCCAACATATACATTAGTATATCCAAAGGGAAATTATAAAGTACAGCATATTGTATCTACAGCGAATGGCTGCGCAGATACTACTTATAAAAGCTTTAAAGTATTTCAGCCGGAAGGTAATTTTGTTGCAGACAAGAACGCTATTTGTAAAAGCGAATCCATTCATTTTGAAATCAAAGATACAGCCGATGTAGTCAGCTATGCATGGGCATTCGGAGATGGTATTGTTGTTGAAAATAAAGCTCCTGTAGACCATACCTATAATTTCCATCCGCCCAGCGGTTCAACATTAGCTAAGCTAAGTTTAGTGGGTTCTGAAGGGTGTAATTATCAGGTGCAAAGTCCTATTACGGTTTATCAGGTAATCTCTGAATTTGATAGGCTGGATGGTGTTGATTCAGCAAGTTGTTTTAATGATGGGCCATATACATTAACCAATAAATCTACCGGGGCCAGCTCATATTATTGGGATTTTGGCGACGGGCAGACATCCACGTTGCAGGATGTTAATTCACACGCATATGCAAGTGCCGGGGAATATGATGTGATGCTGGCTGTGAAAAGTCAGCAGTTGGGTTGTGCAGATACGATCGTCAAAAAAATAATTATCTATGAAAATCCGGTTGTGCAGGCAATCGGCGATACGGTTTGCCAGGCTGCAGGTTCTGTATCCATGAGTGTTATCAATCCGGATCCTACCAGTACCTATAGCTGGACTCCCGGTACCGGGCTTTCGAGTACAACAAGTACAAATCCTATAGCAACCATTAGTCACAGCGTCCACTATCAAGTGGTGGAAACAGATAAAAATGGCTGTACGGATAAAACGGATGTGCCGGCGATTGTTATTGAATCTATAAACCTTAGGAATTTAGATACAAGTATTGTGATCGGGGATGCTATCCAATTACCGGTTGTTGGCGAATCGTATTATAAATTTACCTGGACTCCGACAGCCGGGCTCAGCTGTTTACAATGTAATTATCCTAAAGTTCAGCCGTTGGAAGATATTCGTTATAACCTGAACGTTACTGATGTGCGGGGGTGCTACAATGAAAACTATTTCTACAATATTGTTATTAAGCCTGAAACGTTTGTGAAGCTTCCTTCTATGTTCACACCGAATGGCGATGGCAATAATGATGTTGTATATGTAAATGGTTGGGGAATTAAACATCTTTTGGCTTTTGAAATATTTAACCGTTGGGGACAGTTGATTTATACATCCAATAATATAAGTGAAGGATGGGATGGGACGTTTAATGGTTCTGTACAGAGTTCAGATATATATGTATATAAGGTGAAAGCCTTAACCTGGCGGAACGTGGAAATAGAAGAAGAAGGATATATCAACCTTGTCCGTTAAGTATACCAATAACAAAAAGGCTGCTTTCAGAAATTGAAAACAGCCTTTTTATTTTGTAAGAATGGTGAATGTATCATCTTACAGATTCAGTGAATGCATTTAATCTGTAAATTTTCCTATGGATGCAAACTGAGCAATCACATCTCTGTTTTGCATATTGTCATTGTTTAAACAGATCATGATTTCTTCTTCGGGAATATAGAAATTGTAAAGCTCCAATACACGCATAAAGTGCTTACAAAACATTTTTTTTGATTCTGCAATTGAACTTGCTCCTTTGTGCCATTCTAATTGCGAGACTGTCGCATCAAGAAAAGGCGGAATCTCTTCAAACGGGTTTACATCATGTGTAGGGCTGTCCAATACTCCATAGTATACTTTCGTAAGCCATCGGATCCTTTTTTCAGGAGATAATGTTTCATCATTCATAATCTACTTTTTTAAATAAAACAATTGACTGGTTATTTTGAAATAGTTTTTTCGTAATACAAAAAACAGAGGGGTGCTGTTAAACTGTATTTAAGATAAAAAAAATAATCGAGAGTTTATTGTCCCGGCTTCGTATTTTGAGCGGTAATAGTTATGTTTCCGGTATTTAAATTGTAAGAAACGATTAAATAGTCAGGATTTAAGAACCATGTGGTCAGCTGGGCATAATGATTATCTTCTTCAATATTAACCGGCTGGGCTGAACCTATATAGTCGTTGTAATAATTCAGAATCTGGGCATAAATTTTATTCCCTTTAGCCTCATTTGATTCATTGAAAACAATACTGTATCTGTATAAGGTATCGCTTTTAAAGTTAAATTCCAGTTTGCCTTTACGATTTAAAAAATGAATATCCATAATCGATTCCTGGAATCCTTTTGCACCAAGTTGATCGTTAAGGTCTTCAGCATGTAATTGAGAAAAGTATGTGAATTTATTTTGTACCTGACCTGAGGACATTCCTAATGATACTTTTTCAAACAACAGAAGATTCGCTTTATCTTCTGCATTAAACTGCAATGAAGTATTTGCTGATTGTTTAGGCAATGTATCCGGATTAACAGAGGGTAAAGAATCGGTTTTATTGAACATGGCAGAATCCAGCACTTGTGTGCCATCCGTCTCCGGACTGGTACAGGCTGGAGCAATCAGGATCAGACAAATACTATATAATAAAATTCTTTTCATATAAATGTTAAATCGGGTCAATATCGATGATAATCCTTCCTTTAGAACCCATATGCATGTTTTGTTCGCTTCCGATAATAGCTGCAATTTCATTCTTAATGGATTGCAGGCCTTTGATATCTCTTTCTAATTTAATAAAAAGTTCGATATGATAATAATTTCTCAGGCGTTCAATAGAGGGTGCCTGAGGTCCTAAAATACGTTTGCTGCCAATTTTAGCTCTTAATTTTCCTGCGAGCTGTTCCCCACACTTTAAAGCTTCCTTTTTATCTAAATGTAATACAGATACATGAATCATGCGTGTAAATGGTGGATACAGATACATCTCGCGCTCGTATACCTCCCGGGTAAAATAATTATCGTAATCATTTTTTTGAATAAACGGAAAGACCGGGTGATCAGGTTGTGCTGTTTGAATGATCACTTTTCCCATGCCACTTTTTCTGCCGGCTCTGCCGCTTACCTGTACAATCATCTGATAGGTTCGTTCAATAGCCCTGAAGTCGGGGAAGTAGAGCATACGGTCAGCGTCGTATACCCCAACCAGTTCAACGTTCGCAAAATCCAGTCCTTTGGTAACCATTTGTGTTCCGATCAGGATATCTATTTCCCCCTGACTGAAAGCTGTTATCAATTCGGCAAAACTATTTTTGCGGCGTGTTGTATCCAGATCCATGCGGCTGATTCTTGCTTCCGGAAGAATCAGTTGTAATTCATCTTCTAAACGTTCTGTTCCGGCACCAATTGTTTTCAATCTGTTGGAGCTGCAGCTATCGCATTTGTTCGGAACTTTACGGGCGAAGCCACAATAATGACAACGCAGTTCATGACTGAACTGATGGTATGTGAGACTTACCGAGCAGCTGTTGCACATAGGGATGTTTCCACAATCCTCGCACTCAAGCATAGGAGCATAGCCTCTGCGGTTTTGAAAAATAATTACTTGCTTTTTGTTGGCTATCGTTTCACGAATTGCTGTTAATAGCTTTAAAGAAAAACCTTGTTGTACGGTTTTATTTTTACGTTCGGTTTTCATGTCAGCAAAAACAATTTCCGGCAAAGCTACATTGGCATAACGTTTCAGTAAAGAAACATAACCCCACTTGTTTTTTAATGCGGCATCTCTGCTTTCAATGCTCGGTGTGGCGGAACCTAATAATGTCTTTGCACTATGTATACGTGCAAGTACAAGAGCTGAATCTCTTCCGTTGTAACGTGGTGCAGGGTCCTGCTGCTTGTAAGAGGATTCGTGCTCTTCATCTACAATCACTAACCCTAAATGCGTAAATGGTAAAAATATTGCTGAGCGAACGCCAACAATAAAATCGTAACGTCCTTCCTGCAAGCCTTTCCATACCTCTACACGTTCGTTATCTGAAAACTTTGAATGGTATACACCCATTTTATCGCCGAAATATTCTTCCAGGCGATTTACGATCTGGGTAGTCAATGCAATTTCGGGTAACAGCAATAAGGCTTGTGAACCATTGTCAATGCTGCGTTTGATAAGGTCTATATAGATCTCTGTTTTACCGCTGCCGGTTACACCGTGCAGCAATACAATATCTTTTGAATCAAATTGCCGGAGAATGGATTCTTTGGCAGTTTCCTGGTCCGGAGATAAAGAAACGCTATGCTTTTTTTCATCCGGCCTGAATGTAAGTCTGGAGACTATTTCTTCGAATGAAATAAAAATTTCACTTTTTAATAGCGTTTGCAGCGACGTAGCTGAAATATTCGTATTCAGCAATAATGATTTTTCAATGCCGAGCCGGTTGCTTTCCGCGTCTAATAAAACAGGCACTTGCTGTAAATAGCGCAGTATGATTTCCTGCTGCTTAGGTTTTTTTTCAAACTGATCCAGGAGTGCCGATAATGATTCGTTGGAAGTAAATTTTTCGTTCAAACGAATACGTGTTACAATTTTTGGACTGTATTTTTCTTTTACTTCTTCGAATAATAAAATTGCCTGTTTTTGAATCAGAGATTTGATGATGGATTGTACTCCCGGCGAATCAATAAGTTTTGAAATATCTTTATAGCTTAATGTTCTTGAACGCAATTCCTGTATGACTCTTTGTTCTTTTTCAGTAAGATCAAAATCAGATTCTTTAAAAGCCGGATTCAGCTGGATCATGGATTCACTGCTGAGCTTGAATCCGCTGGGTAATGCAGCCTGCAGCACTTCACCCGGTGTACATAAATAATATTCTGCCATCCAGTCCATGAATCTGAACTGAAGGGAATTCATGGTTGGCTCAGTATCCAGAACGTCCAGTATTTCTTTTGTCTGATAGGCGGCAGGTTTATTCTGGTGTATTTTTTTTACAACACCCGTAACAAATTTCCGCTGTCCAAAAGGAACAATGACACGAACTCCAACGTGTATGTTTTTGATGTATGTCGGGGGAATTTTATACGTAAATAATTGCGGAAGAGGTAGAGGTAATACTACATCACAATATCCTTCTTCTCGATTTACCTTGCTGCTCATTAATACGTCCTGTACGAATTATTTAATGATTGTAACGTTCGGCAATAGTTTGCTTGCTTCCGCATAGGTTGCCGCAGACCACTCCGGATGATCTCTAAGGTCTACTAGTTTTAACGCAGGCATTTTAGATAATACTGCAGGCAATTTTCCCATGTATCTTGTGCCCATTAAATTCAGACATTCAAGCTTTGTTAAAGTACTGAAAGATGCCGGAAGTGTAGGGATACGGTTAAAGGACAAATCCAGGCATACTAAGTTTGTGAATTGCATGATCTCTTCAGGCAGTGCGGTTAGTTTCTGCATAGACAGATCCAGCTTCTGAACTTTTAATGGTTCTTTCATTGCTTCTTCAATCGAGTAATAAGTTTTATAAGACTGGCAAAGAGAATCATAGGATTGCTGAGCCATTGCATGTATACCTGCAAGCATGAAGGCAGTCAGAATAAATAATTTTTTCATATCAGTTTAAACGTTTTAGTTGATTTAATAATTCAGTTACGGAACTTGTAGGTAATTGACAGGTTTTATCAAAACACAAGTAGATAAGTGTTTTGTCTGGTACAGGCTTGCGATCAACGAGTAAAGGCAGTGTACTTGCTTCAACCGAACCGCATATTATTTTATTCGGATGGTAGATGCTATCAATTTCTTTACGCACCTGAATACTGTCTTTTCCGCTGATAACGATTTCTGCGGTAGGCGAAACCATGCTTGTTATCAGGCAGCCCCAGTTGGATAAATAAGAAGGATCAGCCAGGAAAGCTTTTTTGAAACGCGATGCAGTTTTTTTACCGTACTCTATCCAGTCGTCATTACCTAATAGTTTCCCTAAATGGTATAAATTTCGTGCCAAAGAAGAATTGGAAGCAGGTATTACATTGTCGAATATCTCTTTTTTACGGGCAATCAGTTTTTCACTCTCACTAGAAGTGTAAAAAAACAAACCTTCGTTTTCATCGTAAAACTGATCAATTACCAGGTTCACAAATTTGATGGAATGGCGCAGCCATTGCTCGTCCAGACTTACTTCGTATAAAGCCAGGTAGCCTTCGATCACAAAGGTGTAGTCTTCAAGGAAACCTTGAATAGACGCTTTCTTGTTTTTGTATGAATGATAAAGTGTTTTGCCATCATACAGTTTTGTAAGAATGAATTCAGCATTTAGAAAAGCTGTATTCAATATGCGTTCATCTCCTAATATTCTGTAAGCATCACATAAACCCTTTAACATAATGCCATTCCAGGATGCCAGTATTTTATCATCCAGGCCGGGATGTTCTCTTGGGTCACGTGCGGCAAATAAGCGGTTTTTCCATTGCTGTGTATAATTGCGCAATGAATCTTCACTTAGATTATTCATGGCAGCAAATTCTGCATCAGCGTATTTGCGGTATAAAATATTCATACCATGTTCCCAGTTTCCGGTCTCATTGGTAGAGTAGTAAGAAGAGAACAATGTTATATCTTCACCGATAATATTTTTTAATTCATCATATTGCCAGCAATAAAATTTCCCTTCGATCCCTTCGCTGTCGGCGTCCAATGCCGAATAGAAGCCACCTTCCGGAGAGATCATCTCGCGTTTCAGCCACGAATAAGTTTCAAGGATTACTTCTTTGTATAAAGGTTTTTTAGTGATGGTATATGCTTCGCTGTATAAAGAAAGTAACTGTCCGTTGTCGTACAGCATTTTTTCGAAATGCGGGGCAAACCATTCTCCGTCTACTGAGTAGCGTGCAAAGCCGCCTCCAACAGTATCGTATATGCCCCCCATGGCCATTTTGTCAAGCGTGCGGATAACTTGCTGCAGAGCACCTTGGCGGCCGGTTGCAGCATAATCTCTTAGCAGCCAGAGGTAAATGGAAGGCATTGGAAACTTTGGTGCTTTATCCATGCCGCCCATGTTCAGGTCAAACTGTTTCGAGAGATGGTCGTATGCATGGTCCAGATCTGCGTGCCCGAATGATTCGGATTCATCTACCAATCCAAATTTGCGCACGTCACTTTGGTTTAGTGCTTCTGTAAATCCTTCAGCAGATTTTATAAGGTCTTCACGGTGGTTGATGTATGCATTTGAAACCTGACCCAGTAAATTGAGCCAGTGTTCTTTTGGAAAGTAGGTGCCGCCATAAAAAGGTTTCGCGTCCGGTGTTAGAAAAACATTTAACGGCCAGCCGCCACGCAGGCCCATGGCTGTAATGGCATCCATGTAGATCTGATCGATGTCCGGCCGTTCTTCCCGGTCTATTTTGATGTTGATGAATGATGCATTCATCACATCCGCTACTTCCTGCTGTTCAAAGCATTCATGCTCCATAACGTGGCACCAGTGACAGGCAGAATAACCGATGCTTACAAGGATCGGTTTATCTTCAGTAATGGCTTTTTGCAATGCTTCTTCTCCCCAGGGAAACCAGTCGACAGGATTGTGCGCATGCTGCAGCAGGTAAGGACTGCTCTCGCTGGCAAGGCGGTTGGTATGTGCATATGGCGCTTTCATATAATTATATGCATTGAGCTTTTAATGTTGTAATCTCATCGGAAACATTCCAATAAGAAAATTGTTCGAAACGTTGAATGGTTTGCTTCAGGAATTGCTGGTGTGTGCTGCTTGTCGGATGGAATGGTTTATGGTGCAGCATTTTTTGTAGCTGATCCCACTCCTGCATCGCATCGATCAGGGCAGGAGAGAAGGCCCAATGCGCAAGCTTTTTCCAGATATAATCTTCCGCTTGTTTATTCGGATGTATCAGATCTTCTTCGTAATACCTGTAATCACGCAGGTCGTCTATTTGAATTTCGTACGCAGGAAAGTAATGGCAATCATTGTGCTGTTCGCAGATGTAATGAACGGCGGAAAGAAGAATTGCTTTACTCACACTGTTTAATGGAAGCGTATCTTTGATGTGCCGCACCGGACTAACAGTAAAAATAATTTTGATGTCAGGGTTCAGCTCTTTGAGTTTATGATAAACTGCTTCAAAGCCTTCGAGTAAATGTTTAACGGAAAGTAATTCTTTTTTGAAATGCCGGCCGCTTTGCTTATGACAATTGTTAACGATGTGATTGCTTTCCACATGGCGGTATACCCATGCAGACCCCAGTGTGATGACCAGGCAGGAAGCGCGGGCAAGTGCTTTGGCTGCTATTGCAACACGCTCATTGCTCAAGGTATGCAGTTGCTCAGGAGTTAATGCTGAGATCTCGGAATGAAACTGATGATCGTACCACACCTCGCCTAAAGAAGCAGGAAAGGGATTGAATTTTTTTTCAATCGAAATCGTCAGTAAATTGAAAATGGAAATGGGATTGAACGTTGTTCCAAATGGATTCGCTTCAACATTGAATTTATAATATTGAAGTTTATCTCCGATCATATCGGCAAAACACGAACCTATGGTTACAATGGTTTGATTGTGTTCAAGGGTAAACGGTGCTTTTCCTGGTGATATTTCCGTACGGGTGATCATTTCCATGCTATTTACTACAAAGTACGAAGGATTTCAGAAACTTGCTAAAAGCTAGTAAAGCTATTTGATAGAGCTTTTTGTAAGTAAAATTCCAAATTCCAAACTACTATGATAACGCTGTATTTCTAATACGTTTGGGTTTTGTTTTTTGGAATTTGGAATTTTCAGAAGAGGGGAATAAAAAAACCACTTGTGTAATAACACAAGTGGTTTTATATTTTAACAACTGAATCTGAGATTACTCAGCTACAACCGTAAATTTCAATTCAACTTTCACTTCTTTGTGTAAGTCAATTACTGCAGTGTGCTCGCCGGCATCTTTAACATCACCTTTGAATGCAATTTTCTTACGATCTACATTGATACCTTTTTTAGCTAAAGCATCAGAGATCTGTAAAGATGTAACAGCACCGAAGATTTTACCAGTATCACCAACTTTAGCAGCAATCTCAAGTGCAAGACCAGCGATTTTCTCTGAAGTAGCGATAGCGTCTTTCTTCAATTTTTCTGCTTTGTGAGCTGCCTGCTTAATGTTTTCAGCAACAACTTTTTTAGCAGATTCAGTAGCATTGATAGCGTATCCGCGTGGAATAAGGAAGTTGTTTCCGTATCCAGCTTTTACTTGAACTAAGTCATTCTTATAACCTAATCCTTTGATGTCTTCTTTTAAAATAACTTCCATGATTTTACCTCCTATTAGATTATTTTAAAGAATCTGTTACGTATGGTAATAAACCGATTAAACGAGCACGTTTAACAGCCTGAGAAACTTTACGCTGATATTTCAAGCTTGTTCCTGTAAGACGACGTGGTAAGATTTTACCTTGCTCATTTACAAATTTCAATAAGAAATTTGGATCTTTATAGTCGATGTAAAATATGCCCATTTTCTTGAAACGGCAGTATTTTTTTCTGTTTTCGACTCTGTTGATTGATTCGTTCTGAAGTGTCATAATTATGCTTTCTCCTCCACTTTTTCGGATTTCTTAAATTCTCCTTTTCTTCTTTTGATGTTGTATGCAACAGCGTGCTTATCCAATGCGGTTGTTAAAAAACGCATGATACGCTCATCTCTGCGATACTCAGTCTCTAGAGTGTTGATTACTGAAGGCGCTGCTTCAAACTCAACTAAGTGATAGAAACCAGTGTTTTTCTTTTGAATTGGGTAAGCAAGCTTACGCAACCCCCAGCTTTCTTCGTTCACAATCTTAGCGCCGTTATCAACGAGCACTTGCTTGAACTTTTGTGCGGCATCCTTCATCTGAGAATCAGATAAAACGGGAGTTAAAATGAATACCGTCTCGTACTGTTTAAGTGACATAGTTAACTTGTTATGATAAATTTATTAGGATTGCAAAGGTAGGGTATTTACAGCTGAATACCAAAAATACTCCTATTATTCAGTCCGAAGTACCTGAAAAATAAAGATTTCTAAAGGAATAAACACAAAAAAGCCCTTAAAAATCGTTCTAAGGGCTTTTTTGTTAAAATGTGGAGAAATGAGATTATTCTACAACGAATGATCCTGTACCAATAAGACTTCCTTCTGCGTAAACTTCAATGGTTTGTTTACCAACTTTGTAAGGGCCTTCTTTTGTGTAGCTTACACTTACCGGAGAAATTACTCCATTGTATAATACACTTGTTTTTGCCGTGTAGAACAATGTCTGTGTACCATATTTGAATTCACCGCTTGAAGAACCTGTGATTGTTGCGCCATCTGGTTCAACAATACGGATATACAGGTCTTTTGTGTTTTTCTGAGCTACTTTGTTTTCAGCTATTGTAAATACAATTTTAATCTGTTCTATCGCTTTAGCTTTGTAAACATCACCGATTTTTTCCTTGCCTTTAGAGCTTACAGCGATTACTTTAATGTTTTCAGCCTTTAAAACAGAAGCAACAGCCACTTTTTTAGCTAATTCAGCTTTTTCCTGATCTAAGGTAGAAATCATTTGATCTTTTTGACTTAAGACCGTTTTTTGGTTGTTAATAATTGTATCCTGCTGCGCTAATTGTATTTTCAGGTCTGCTACCTGCTTTTCTGCGTCTGCTTTTAATTTATTCGCATTGTTAATTTCACCTTTTATGCTGTAATACTGACTTTTAAAATATTTCGCATCTTTTTCAAGCTTAACTTTCATCTCTTCGAGTTGAGCAATCTGTGCTTCAAGTTCAGCATTTTTACCACCTGCTTCTTCAAGTTTTGCGCTGGTTGCTTTTAACTCCTCGATTTTGGCAGTTAAGGCAGCTGTCAAACTATCACGTTGTGCATCTTTTTGAACAATTATCTGTTCTTTCTGCTTGATTTCATCATTTTGCTTGTAATTAAAGAAACCCTGGATACCGTTGATAGCTAATAATACGACCGCTAAAACAATGATCCATACCTTATTATTGTTCTTTGTTTCTTTAACAACTTGTTTTTTTTCCGGACTCATAAAAGAATAGTTTTGAAAAGTTCTATCGTAAAAATACCAAATCTTACATATAATCCAATAAATCGTCTATTTAAAGTATATATTTTTTATAGTTTAGTACAATATCACTTGCTGGATATTTTTAGAAACAACTGCTTATATCTCATATTATGAATTGCAAAAATCTAGCTTTAACTTTGAATCTATAATAAAATTAACTGGAGTCTCACTCCTTATCCCGATTCAGTATGAATATTACGATTCCTAAAATCCATCATAAAGACTCTAAGAATTTCTTTTTAATAGCCGGCCCCTGTGTGGTTGAAGGCCGTGAGATCTGTTTAGAGATTGCCGAGAAACTGATTACGATTACAGATAAATATAAAATTCCATTGGTATTTAAAGGCTCTTACCGTAAGGCCAACCGTACCAAAGTAGATTCATTCACCGGAATAGGGGACGAAAAAGCCCTGAAAATCCTGGAAGAAGTTGGTAAAACATTTAACATTCCAACCATTACAGACATTCATGAGTCTCATGAAGCGGCCATGGCTGCAGCATATGTAGATGTACTGCAGATTCCGGCGTTTTTATGCAGGCAAACAGAACTGCTGGTGGCTGCTGCACAGACAGGTAAAGTTGTAAGCGTTAAAAAAGGCCAGTTCCTGTCCGGACAATCCATGCAGTTTGCAGTTGAAAAAATCAAAGCAGCAGGCAATAATAATGTAATGCTTACTGACCGTGGAAATTCATTCGGTTACAGCGATCTGGTGGTTGACTACAGAAACATTGTTGAAATGAAAGCTTTTGATGTGCCGGTAGTGATGGACTGTACGCATTCTTTACAACAGCCGAATCAGGTATCAGGAGTTACAGGCGGTAAACCTGCATTGATCGAAACAATCGCTAAAGCGGCAATTGCAGTCGGTGCTGATGGCTTATTCATGGAAACACATCCAAATCCCGCGAAAGCATTGTCTGATGGAGCAAATATGATTGCGCTGGATAAACTTGAGCCTGTATTGGCAAAGCTGGTAAGAATCAGAGAAGCTATTTTATAATAAGCGGAACGCTTAAAGCTAAAAGCTTTTTACATCAAAAGAGCTGCAACGAAAATTCTTCATTGCAGCTCTTTTAGCTTTAGGCCTTGTGCTTTAAGCCTTCGGCTTAATTAAAAACGTAGCTTGAAATTTTCTTTTGCCTGTCCGGAGTGGAAGTACATTAGGCCGATCTGCCACAGATCGATACTTACAGTAACATCTTTTTTATCACACAGGCCGCGCCATGCTTTGGTCATTTGATGAGACCAGTAAATATCATCGAGTATGATCAGGCCTTTCCAGGATACGCAGTCCATAATGCGCTCTACATATTTAATTGTCGGCCTGAAGCGGTGATTGGCATCGATATATGCAACATCAATGTGTGGATGTGCTTCTAAAAAGGGGACAAGTGTTTCATCAATATTGCCTTCAATGATTTGAATATTTTTTACGCCGGCTGTCTCAAAAAAATCTTTAGCTAATTGAATGAGTGTAGGGTTGGCCTCAAAGGTATATACCGTCGCTTCCGGACAGGTTAACGCAAGATATGCTGTTGTGATACCGAAGCTGGTACCCAGTTCTACAATCACTTTCGGTTTACGTTCATCCGCCAGCCGGCAAATTAATTTTCGCCAGGGAAGGGGTTTGATGGAATGTTTTGCCAACCGTTGAATTTCGAGCTGTGTTCTTCTGTTGTGGCTGGTCCCGGCACCGGGGTTGAAATTGTTGATCATATGGTGATCATTGATCAACTCAAAAAAATGCTGTTCAATATGTTCAAAGTATGGATAGTCGTGATTCTGGATCACGCGTGTATACAAATCAAAAACAAATGGAGAATGCAAACCATGTTCGTTGCCGCCAACGATGTAATGCTTTATGAATTCGTATAAACGATATATTAATGAAAAGATTTTCAATTTAATTTGAATGGAGCAATCAGCATGAACTCCGGAATGATAACAGTAAATTGTTTTCCGTCAACAAGTCGTTCCATCAAATAAGATCCGCGCATTTTTCCCATTTCAGTTTTTAAATTACAACCGGATACATATTCGTGCGAATCACCAGGTTCAAGTATAGGCTGTTGTCCAACTACACCTTCACCTTCCACTTCGCGCATCAATCCGTTTGAGTCATAAATAAACCAATGCCTGCGAAGCAGTTTTACAGTTTGTTCACTGTAATTCTCAATTTGAATACGGTAAGTAAAAACATAATGTGCCTGCATGGGGCTTGAATACTCCTGCTGGTAATTTGTTTCAATACTAACCCGTACACCTTCTGTTATTTTTGAAATCATTGAGAATATTCTGGTTGTTTACTTGCTAACTCTTAAATTTACCGAATAGTTTTCTAAATAACCATACCAAATCTGAATAATGTCTGAAGGGGTTAAAATTGAATCATCATGGAAGAAAAAGCTTCAGGATGAGTTTGAAAAGAAATATTTTATAGAATTAACAGCATTTATCCGCGAAGAGTATAAAACAAAGATTATTTATCCTCCCGGAAAAGATATTTTCAATGCATTTGACTCTTGTCCTTTTGACAAGGTAAGGGTTGTGATCATTGGCCAGGATCCATATCATGGCCCGGGGCAGGCAAATGGTTTATGTTTTTCTGTGAATGATGGTATACCACAACCGCCATCCTTAAAAAATATTTTTAAGGAAATTGAATCAGACCTTGGTGTAACGCCTCCTAAATCAGGAAATCTGGAACGGTGGGCCAAACAAGGCGTGTTGCTGTTAAATGCAACGCTGACTGTACAGGCAAATACACCGGGGTCACACCAGAAGAAGGGATGGGAACAATTTACCGATGCCGTGATTCAAAAGCTTTCAGATGAAAAAGAACACCTGGTGTTTATTTTATGGGGCGCATATGCACAAAAAAAAGGCGCGATTATAAATACGAAAAAACACTATGTACTGCAATCAGCACATCCGTCGCCGTTTTCAGCGCATAACGGTTTCTTTGGAAATAAACATTTCAGTAAAGCCAATAATTATTTAAAGTCACAAGGCTTTAAAGAAATTGCGTGGTAATTATTGAGCAAGTAATTCAATCAGCAATGCAGATACTTCGTCTGCCTGCTTATATACCATTAAATGTCCGCCATTATTAATTTTGTACGCGTGTTTTATGTTACGCAGAGGAAAAATAAAATCCTTTGTACCATGGATCTGGAATGTGTTTTTCAACGGATGTTTTTGTTCCCAGTGTAAAATACGATTGATTGCCCATTTGAAAAACACAATGTCAGTGGCTTTTACAATTTGGTTCAGTAATGCTTTTTCGCGTAAGCTTGAAGCGCCCATTAGCCAGTAGAATAATTTGTTTTTCTTTTTTAATTGTTCTTCAGAAAGCAATACATGGAGTTTCAGGTATTTTAAAAACGTAAAGTAAAAAGGAAGTTCATGTTTTGAAGAAACACTTGAAATGAGGATTGTCTTAGCAGGAAACAGGAGTTTTGAAATTTCAGCAGCAACGATTCCTCCG
>NZ_JBQCDF010000274.1:0-3347 GCF_051961495.1 Cytophaga sp.
TATTGTTTTAGTTGAGTATCTGGATGGCAATACGGTTATCGGTTCAAGTACATCTGCTCCATATAGCTTTGACTGGAACAATCCATCGGCGGGCGATCACGTAATTACAGTCCGTGTGACCGACAGCAATGGCGGGATCACAGTTTCAGCACCGGTGACAGTTACCTCAGAGCCCGTATCAACAGGCGTTCAGTCATCGAATACACTGAATGCGAATGTTTATCCGAACCCGGCAAACGGCATCGTCTTTATAGAATCAGATAGAGACTTATCAGGAGCAAGCATTACACTGGTAGATGTGATGGGTAATGAGCACGTAATCACTCAAAGTGCAAATGGTTTGGGAGCACAGGTAGATGTAAGCAGGCTTTCAGACGGAGCATATGTGCTGATCATTAAAAAAGATAATGCTGTCATGAGAAAGAAAATAACCGTAATCAGATAGTTTAAATTTTCCGATTTTAGTTTAGTTAGTTGTAAATCGTAAGGGATATTATTTTATCCTTTACGATTTTTGTTTTTAACAATGATTAGCGTTCTTCCGAAATTTTTTATTTTTTTTATAAATATTTCATTAATAACTGGTGACTTTTTAATACTTATCCCGTAGCCTGTTAGATTTATTATAAAACAGGTGATACGTGCTTTTTCTATCAGCCGAAATACTATTTGATTTTTACGGCCTGTTCATCTGTTTATAAAATCTGGTTTATAAAAAAGCTAACTGAATGATTCACGGTCGAACCTGCTAAATGTAAAAATATATGCGATTGAAAAAAAATATCAAACTAATATGCTTTTGTTTCGCTTTTTTCTTGTACGCACGATCATATGCTCAAGACCCTAATTTTCATATTTACCTTGCTTTTGGGCAATCGAACATGGAAGGAAATGGAGTAATAGAAGCACAGGATCAAACAGGTGTAGATAATAGATTCCAGGTAATGGGTGCTGTAAATTGTACGGGAGCAAAGTCTTATACAATAGGAAAATGGACAACAGCAACACCGCCTATAGTAAGGTGCAATACAGGTCTGGGTCCCTTGGATTATTTCGGCAGAACAATGGTTGCCAACATCCCGGCAAATATAAAGATAGGGGTTGTACCCGTTGCGATTGGCGGGTGCGATATTGCTTTATTTGATAAAGTAAATTATGGGGCATATGTTGCAACTGCACCATCCTGGATGGTGGGTACCATAAATCAGTATGGCGGTAATCCCTATGCACGCTTAGTTGAAGTAGCTAAGCTGGCGCAGAAGGATGGTGTTATTAAAGGAATATTATTCCATCAGGGAGAAACAAATAATGGCCAGCAGGATTGGCCCAATAAAGTAAAAGCTATATATGATAATTTAATTAAAGACCTGGGTTTGGATCCCACTAAAACTCCATTTTTAGCAGGTGAATTAGTAACAACAGCAGAAGGTGGTGCATGCGGCGGGCATAACTCCATTATTGCAAAGTTACCCGGCATAATTCCTAATTCATATGTTATATCCGCAGCCGGTTTACCTCACAAGGGTGATAATTTACATTTTACTCCGGCTTCTTACCGTACGCTTGGACAGCGTTATGCGCAGCAGATGTTGAAGCTGCCTGCTTATGCGGCTACGCAGACAATGGCTACTAATCCAATCATTGATGCAGACGTTCCGGATATAGCCATCGTTCGTGTAGGAAATAATTATTATATGAGCAGTACAACCATGCATATGAATCCGGGTGTACCCATCATGAAATCTACCGATCTGGTGAATTGGCAGATGGTGAATTATTGTTATTCTACATTAGCCAGTACCGATGGCTTAAATCTGGCCAACGGAAAGCAGGAGTATGGCCATGGTTCCTGGGCCAGTAGTATCCGATATCAGAATGGGATGTATTATGCATCTACTTTTTCCAGTAGTACAGGCAAAACGTACATTTATAAAACTGCAAACATTGAAGGTGGTTCATGGACGGTATCCGTCCTGAATAGTGCCTATCATGATTGTAACCTTTTCTTTGATGATGATGGCCGTGTTTACTTGATCTATGGACAAGGAGATATTAAAATTATTGAATTGACCGCAGATGCATCGGCAATCAAATCCGGTGGTACTAATAAAACGCTGATTACAAATGCCGGTGCTATTGCCGGCCCCATTGGTTTGAATGCAGAAGGGTCGCAGGTACTGAAACATAATGGATATTATTACATTAATAATATCTGTTGGCCGAATGGCGGCATGCGTACACAGATTGTTCACCGGAGCTCAAGTCTTACTGGTACGTATGAAGGTAAAGTAATATTTAAAGATCAAGGCGTGGCGCAAGGTTCTTTTATAGATACTCCTGCCGGTAAGTGGTATGCCTATCTGTTTAAAGATAGCGGAGCGAAGGGAAGGGCACCTTATCTTGTTCCCATGACCTGGGTAAATGACTGGCCGGTTTTAAGTGCAGTACCTTCAACCCTTGATATTCCTAAAGGTGAAGGAGGCATGCATAACATTGTTACGTCTGATGAGTTTTCCAGTACTTCACCTCTTCAGTTGGCGTGGCAATGGAATCATAATCCTCAGAACAATTATTGGTCACTATCACAAAGAAACGGTTATCTGCGATTAACGAACGAACGTACAGATCCGAATGTATTAATGACTACGAATACATTGACACAACGTACATTCGGTCCCCAATGTTCAGGCTATACAGCTATTGATGTATCGGGTATGAAAGATGGTGATTATGCCGGCTTGGTAGCATTGCAAAAGCAGTATGGATATGTAGGGGTGAAAATGACCGGTTCAACAAAGTCTATTATTATGGTAAACGGAAATGATGTAACCGGAACTCCAAATCAGGTTGCCAGCCTTCCTTTAAATCAGAATACTGTATATGTACGGATTGATATGGATTACAGGAATCAGACAGACAAAGCGTATTTTTATTACAGTTTAGATGGCAGCACCTGGCAATCAATTGGCAGCATGCTTCAAATGTCTTATACCATTCCGCAATTTATCGGATATCGCTACGGACTTTTTACATATGCGACCAACGCTGCGGGTGGATACGCTGATTTTGATTTTTTCAGGGTCGGTGCAAATATTACAGAAGCCTCCACGGTTATCAATAATAATCCCGTTCCCGCAGTTACCCTGACGGCGCCGTTGAATAATGCCGTATATACGGAAGGAGATAATATTACAGTGAATGCCACGGCAACCATCACAAGCGGCAGTATCAGCAAGGTAGATTTTTATAACGGCACAACATTACTTGGCACCGATGCCGCAGCCCCTTATACGTATACAGTCACAGCAGCCGCAGCAGGTAATTATACCATCACCGCGAAGGCCACC
>NZ_JBQCDF010000275.1:0-13732 GCF_051961495.1 Cytophaga sp.
GACATCACGCCTCTTGTGATCCGCGCTGACTTCCCTTTATGGATCAATGCTCCGGTTGAAGGAACAAATTACGGCGATTTCAGATGGGTGCTGAGTGTGAACAGGGCGTTTTAAGGTTTACATACATAATTTCTTAGGCATCGCTTCAAGTCTTAAAACAGATACCCTACTCCATTTTCTTATACTTATACATTCCCAGCGGGTCCTGTCTTAAAAGCTTTGACAGCGCCAGATACATTTCCGGTTGATGGGCATTAAAATGTTCAGGTCGTTCAAAAAAATATTCAACAGCAACAGCAAAGTACTCATCCCTGTCTACCTGGTTATAGTTTTTATATTTTGACTTGCCGCTTTGTATATACTTTTCAGCCTGTACCTTGTATAAATTATCAAATGTTTTAAATGTTTGGCGATTGAAAATTCCCGTTTGACTGAATTGATATTCCAGGCTCAATGCCATGGCCATGATTTTCAATCCAGGATTATAACCATCTGTCATGGATGAATAACCTGCAGCAAACGTTTCCCAGCAAATGTCAATTTGTTTTGCGTGGCCAAAAGTATTCGGGTCTGTCACATCGGTTGCCGTAATGTTAATTTTATCAAAGCATGATAAATAATATGCTTCTCTGCCAAACAATAGTTGAATAGAAGTAGCAGCGATCATCACCTTCATTTCCTCTGTAACTTCAATACCATCATAATAAATAAATTCCTTATTAATTAAGAAATGATGTACACGCTTCCTGAATTCATGTCTGGCATTTTGAGAAAGCTTTTTGTAATAAGGAAACTTCTCTTTCAGTATTTCCTGTCGCTCATCATTTAAGTTTTGGGTATACAACCAAAGTTTCCAGAATTTATATTCATGGACTTTACAATAATAATAAATCGTAACAAAAGCAGTCAATACAAATGGAAGCAAAACAGCTATATACCAAACATACGTGGGGTACTGGTGTGGATCACGCCCTCCATAATATCTTGCATGGCTATTAAAATGAATTGAGCCTACTAAGATCGTTGTTGCAAAAAAACGAGACATACCAATTATAAAAATTATAGTTATTCAAACGGTTTGTATTTATAACTCATCCAAGAATCAACTGTTCGAGGAATATAAATTTTTACAACTTCAAACACAAAGCCTTGAACAGCCCTCCGTCCGAAATGGTACAGCCTGCCTGAATCATATTAAAAAGTTCCAGCTCACGGACTTTAGAATAAGGTTTTGAGGTCGTACGTACAATTAATTTATCCGGGGGATTAACAGTGGCTTCCTGTATAAAAGCACTATCTAAAAAATTCACGTTTGCTTCTTCATCTTCAGACTCCATGGCAACCAGTACCAGCTTGTCCTGCAGACATTGAAACGCATGAACAAAATTTTCAGCGCGGTATTCCAGATAATTTACTTTCCGCAGAATACCTTCAAACACTACATCGCTAAATAATTCAATAAGCCGTTGAGCATCCTCTTTGTCGTTCTCTTTTATCTTCACCCAATCTTCCGCCGTAATTCCGTTTAACACAAGGTATTCAACAAACTCTTTTTCAAGTTCTGTAAGCTCATCCAAAGTCAACAAACGGTATTTGGGCATATACGGAAGAAAATTATGATGCGTAATGAGATAGTTACTATTGAAATTTATAAACCGCTGGCAAGCACATCGCAGATATGCATGGTCTTAATCGGAAGATTTTTATGTTTGATATAGCCTTCCAGGTGCATCAGGCATGACACATCTGTTGAAACAATAACGGAAGCGCCTGTATCCAGCGCATTCATTACTTTCTGTTCTGCCATACCTACAGAAATAGGTTCGAATTTTACTGCGAAGGTCCCCCCAAAGCCACAGCAGGTTTCATTATCTTTTAATTCAACCAGTTCAAGTCCTTTCACGCTGGTTAACAACGCACGCGGACCTTCCTTGATCTTACATTCCCTCAATCCGCTGCATGAATCATGATAAGTTACTTTTGCATCCAGCACAGCTCCGGGTACTGAGGTAACTCCAAGTACTTTCGTAAGAAACTCTGTAAACTCATATGTATTTTGTTTTACACGTTTATAATCCAGCACATAGGAAGTTGAATCAAATAAACGGCTATAACTGTTACATACCATGCCTACACAGGATGCCGATGGAGAAACAACATACCGATTGGGTGTTGAGAAATCTTTCAGGAATTTAACCGCCACATCTTTTGCCTCATCAAAGAAACCCGCGTTAAACGCCGGCTGCCCGCAGCAGGTCTGATTAGGGTTATAATGCACCTCACATCCTAAACGCTCTAATATCTTCACCATATTAAAGCCGGTTTCAGGGTACAATTGATCTACAAAACAAGGAATAAAAATATCAACGATTATTTTTTTAGACTTCATCAATGTGTATGTTAGGTGCAGGCGTTCTGCCGTTATTTCATAAATATTTCTGAGGCTTGCTTTAACGCATCCCGGAATACCGGCAGTTGAATACCTGTTGGAATAGAGCGTTCTGTAAGTTCATCCAATAGAACTTCGGTATTAATATTGCCTACCAGCTCATCTTTAGCCATCGGACAACCACCGATCCCCATAATGGTAGAATCGATCCGTTTACAACCGGCATCCAGTGCTGCCTGAATTTTCAAACGTGCTGTTTCCGGGCGTGAATGGAAATGTGCGCCAAATTCAATATGGGGGAATGAAGGCAACAGATCTTTAAATAAGCTTTTAATTAATTCCGGTTCTGAGCTACCAATGGTATCAGACAAAGAGATCGTTGTGATTTCCAGCTGATCCAGTTTTTTAACAAACTCAATAACTGTAGATGGATTGTACGCTTCTCCATAAGGATTACCAAAACCCATGGATAAATAAACAATCAGGTTTTTATTATGACGAATGCATAAATGCTGTATCGCATCTACGGATTTCATCGCCTCATCAATACTTTTGTTTGTATTCTTTTGCTGAAAGGTTTCAGAAAGCGAGAGTGGAAATCCCAGGTAATCAATTTCCGGATAGGTTAACGCTTGTTCCGCTCCCCGTTCATTTGCAATGATCGACAATAAAGCTGCACGCGGGCCATCCAACTGCAGCAGGTCAAGTACATCAGCTGTATCCCTCATCTGAGGAATGGCTTTAGGAGAAACAAAGCTCCCAAAATCAATGGTATGAAAACCTGCACGCAACAAGGTATTTATGTATTTCGCTTTTACTTCCGTTGGAATAAAAGTCGTAATACCCTGCATGGCATCCCTCGGACATTCAATAAGCTTTATATGTGACTCAACACCTGCCATTTAAAATACTTTCGATGCAATTGATTTAACGGTATCAGATTTACCCATAGAATAATAATGCAACACAGGCGTACCTGCCTGCATCAATTCTTTTGACTGCTGAATGGCCCATTCAATACCCACCTGACGAACCTGCTCATCGTCCTTACATTTTTCAACTTCTTTTACCAATGCTTCCGGAATTACCAAATGAAAGATCTTTGGTAAAATCTGAAGTTGTCTTTTAGTAGTCAATGGTTTAATGCCAGGTATAATCGGAATATTGATTCCGTTCTTTCTACAATTCGAAACAAAATCCAGGTATTTTTTATTGTCGAAGAACATCTGTGTCACGATGTAATCGCTACCACAAGCAACTTTATGTTTCAGATTCTTCATATCCACTTCCATGGAAGCTGCATCCATATGCATTTCAGGATACGCTGCCACTCCTACACAAAAATTGGTAGGGGTTGCGTTTGATAAATCTTCTTCCACATAAATCCCTTTATTCATATCGTTGATTTGTGAAACCAATTCGCTGGCATAATTATATCCACCTGGTTTTGCAACAAAACTTCCTTCAAATTTGATCGGATCCCCACGTAAAGCCAACACATTATCAATGCCTAAGAACTGCAGATCAATCAAAGCATCCTCCGTTTCCTGTTTGTTGAAGCCACCACAGATCAAATGAGGCACTGCATCCACTTTAAAACGATTCATAATGGCCGCACAGATACCAACTGTACCCGGACGTTTACGAACCGTGATCTTTTCCTTCGTGCCATCAGCACGTTCTTTTATCTGATAATCCTCTCTGTGATACGTAACATCAATAAATGGTGGCTTAAATTCCATCAAAGGATCAATAGCATCAAAAATAGATTGTATATTTTGCCCCTTAAGCGGCGGAAGTATCTCAATTGAAAATAATGTTTTGCCTTTCGCTTTCTCTATATGCTCAGTAACCTTCATTTATTATGTAATTTGTAATCCTACAAAAATACATAAAACAAAGGGATTCCCATGCACGCTTTATTATTCCTTACGAAAGAAATTCAATGAATAGTACCTATGTTGAACATAGCCATGAACGAAACATCAATCACATCATTCCATATTTTGTTCGGAGAAAAATTGTTTGATATATTCAGATATATGTTATCAACATTTTGTACTTGACAAATATTTTTTCAAAAATGAAATTCAAAAATTATCTGCATGTATAAAAAAAAATTCTACCGTTGGGCAACGATAGAATTTTTAACTTTAGTCAAGCAAATATGTTTATTTAATTACAAAAATGAATTAACCACTATTTGCGTATGATCAATTCTAGGAGGAATTGTAAAACTAAATTAACTAAAAAAGCCCCCAATAGCAATAAAACACGATTATTTTTCCTCGAAGTGTGTTTATTTATATATATAAATTATATAATACTTCCTTAAATTAATACAATTTTACAAATAAGAATACCATTCAACTTTTTAATTTACAGGCGATTGTAAGAAGAGATTATTTATTTTCAACTTGAAGGGAAAAATCCGGATGTGCATTTTATACATATTGTATTTTTCCAATATTTTATCCGGCAAAATGACCTCACTTTGTTTCTTTTTCTGATTAAAAAAAGAAATCCCTGTCCTTGATAAAGAACAGGGATAAAATTCAAAATATTGAATTATTTTCAAATATCGTAATTTAAATTCGGCGCCAGCCACTTTTCCATGGTTGAAAGATTCATATTTTTCCGGCTGGAATATGCCTCAACCTGGTCTTTTCCCACCTTACCCAAACCAAAATATTTAGCCTCTGCATTCGCAAAATAAAATCCTGAAACTGAAGATGCTGGATACATAGCCATACTTTCAGTCAGGATAATCCCAGTTTTATTAGTCGCATCCAACAGCGCAAACAGATCCGGTTTTTCTGTATGATCCGGGCATGCAGGATAACCAGGTGCCGGACGAATGCCCGCATATTCTTCTTTAATCAATGCTTCGTTATCCAAATTTTCATTGGCTGCATAGCCCCAGAATTCTTTACGTACTTTCGCATGCAAACATTCTGCAAATGCTTCTGCCAGTCTATCAGCAACTGCCTTCAGCATAATGCTGTTGTAATCATCATGATCTTTTTCGAAACGTTCCAGATGTTTTTCAATGCCGATACCTGTTGTTACTGCGAACATACCCATGTAATCCTTTTTGCCGGATTCTTTCGGTGCAATAAAATCAGCCAATGAAATATTCGGTACATCTTTTCCTTTCTTGCCTTGCTGACGCAGGAAATGAAACCTCTTCAACACATTTGAACGCGTTTCATCTGCATACACTTCTACTGTATCATCGTTTACAACGGCAGCCGGATACAATCCATATACGCCGTTTGCAGTAAGCCATTTCTCCGTTACAATCTTATCCAGCATGGCATTAGCATCTTCAAACAATTTTGTTGCTTCTGTACCAATAACAGGATCTTTAAGAATCTTCGGATACTTTCCTTTCAGCATCCAGGTCTGAAAAAAAGGTGTCCAGTCTATGTATTCGCGTAATTCAGATAAAGAAAAATCATTCAATGAATAATTACCAAGCTGTTTTGGAGCAGCAATTGCAGCAGTATCCCAATCAATGGTATATTTATTTGCACAGGCTTCTTTATACGTTACATAATTTTTGTCTTCGCGCTTATTCGCATAATCTTCACGCACCTGCGCATATTCAGCTTTCATCTCTTTTACAAAAGCCGCACTGCCCTCATCACTCAGTAATTTACTGGCAACCGGTACACCTTTAGAGGCGTCCAGTACGTGCACTACGGCTCCGCTGTAATTTGGATCAATTTTTACAGCTGTATGGATGCGTGATGTTGTTGCACCACCAATCAATAATGGAATTTTAAATCCTTCACGTTCCATTTCCTTGGCAACATGTACCATTTCATCCAGAGAAGGTGTAATCAAACCTGAAAGTCCTATGATGTCAACGTTTTCACGCTTTGCAATTTCAAGAATTTTTTCTGCCGGCACCATTACACCTGCATCAATAATGTCATAGTTATTGCAGGCTAATACAACGCCAACAATATTTTTTCCGATATCATGCACATCGCCTTTTACTGTTGCCATCAATATTTTACCGGCATTACGCTGGTCACCATTTTTAGCTTTTTCAGCTTCCAGAAATGGCATCAGGTAGGCTACGGATTTTTTCATAACCCGGGCACTCTTTACGACCTGCGGCAGGAACATTTTTCCTTCGCCAAATAAGTCCCCTACTACATTCATACCTGCCATCAACGGACCTTCGATCACTTTCAGCGGTATTTCATATTTGATCCGGGCTTCTTCTGTATCCGCATCAATGAATTCAATCTCACCTTTTACCAATGCATAAGTCAGACGCTCTTCAACAGTCCCTTTGCGCCATTCGAGATCTTTCACTTGAACTTTATCAACACCTTTCACACTGTCTGCATATTCAAGCAAACGTTCCGTTGCATCATCTCTTCTGTTCAGGAGTACGTCTTCAACACGCTCCAGTAAGTCCTTCGGAATGTTTTCATATACTTCAAGCATGGCAGGGTTTACAATTCCCATATCCATACCTTCTTTGATGGCATAATATAAAAACACCGAATGCATGGCTTCGCGCACTGCGTTATTTCCTCTGAAAGAGAAGGAAACGTTACTTACCCCGCCGCTGACATGAGCACCAGGCAGGTTTTCGCGAATCCAGCGGGTAGCTTTAAAGAAATCAAGCGCATAATTCCTGTGCTCTTCAATACCTGTTGCTACCGGAAAAATATTCGGATCAAAAATTATATCATTCGGATTAAAATTCAGTTTATCAACCAGCAAGCGATAGGAACGCTCACAGATCGTAATCCTTCGTTCGTATGTGTCTGCTTGTCCGGCTTCATCAAACGCCATGACAACAACGGCAGCTCCGTATTTCTGTATTTTACGTGCCTGCATTAGGAATTCTTCTTCCCCGGCTTTTAAGCTGATTGAGTTTACAATCCCTTTTCCCTGGATACATTTCAGACCAGCTTCGATCACATGCCATTTAGAAGAATCTACCATTACCGGAACACGGGAGATCTCCGGTTCTGATGCCAGCAAATTCAGGTAACGAACCATCGCAGCTTCACTATCAAGCATCCCTTCATCCATGTTCACGTCGATTACCTGAGCACCGCCGCGTACCTGGTCAAGAGCGATTTCAATCGCTTCCTCGTATTTATTTTCTTTGATCAGTCGTAAAAACTTGGCAGAACCGGTAACATTGGTTCTTTCACCTATATTTACAAAGACTGAATCTTTATCTACAACCAGTGGTTCAAGTCCACTTAATTTTAACTTACCGATTTTATAATTCATTATCGCTACTTACTACGCTACTACTGTTTCTTCTAATGTTCGTGGCTGGAATGTTGCAGCCAGATCTGCCAATGCTTTGATGTGATCAGGTGTACTTCCGCAGCAACCGCCAAGAATATTCACCAGGTTTTCTTCCAGGAAGATTTTCACCTGTTCAGCCATTTGCGCAGGAGTCTGATCATATTGACCGAACTCATTCGGCAATCCGGCATTCGGATATGCGCTTACAAAAAATGGTGCTTCCTTCGCCAATACCTGCAGGTATGGTCTCAATTCTTTTGCTCCCAACGCGCAGTTCAAACCAACGGACAACAACGGCGCATGTGATACAGAGATTAGAAATGCTTCTGTTGTCTGTCCGGATAAGGTACGACCGCTGGCATCAGTAATGGTTGCAGAAACCATTACCGGAATTTCCTTGCCTGTTTCCTCAAACAATTCCATGATCGCATAGAGAGCCGCTTTTGAATTCAGCGTATCGAAAATTGTTTCGATCAGCAACAAATCTGCTCCGCCTTCGATCAAACTGACAGCCTGTTCTTTATAAGCTTTAGCCAATTCATCAAACGTAACGGCACGGTATCCGGGATCGTTTACATCCGGCGAGATAGAAGCTGTACGGTTTGTTGGCCCCATTGCTCCGGCAACAAAGCGGGGACGTGAAGGATCTTTTCTCATGAATTCGTCAACTGCTTCACGCGCAACTTTTGCACCGTAATAATTGATATCATGAACCATGTGTTCCAGTTTATAATCCGCCTGCGCAATGGTGGTACCACTGAATGTATTGGTTTCAATAATATCAGCACCTGCTTCTAAATACTGGGTATGTATCGCTTTAATCACATCAGCGCGAGTAAAGCTTAACAAATCATTATTACCTTTTAAAGGATGTGCATGGTCATTCAGCTTTTCATTTCTGAAATCATTTTCGTCCAAACTATAGCGTTGGATCATCGTTCCCATTGCACCATCCAGAATCAGAATCCGTTTGGTCAATTCGCTTTTTATATCTGCCTTATTCATTGCTTTCCTTTCTTCTAAGAGCCTCAAATACAAACCTACACACTTGCTGGCTGAAAGACAACTCATTTACTTGAAACTTCATACATACGTGCATAACAAAATCGCACAGAGAATAATTTCAAATACATAGTATTCAATCCATTACAGCATGTTTCAGGATGCTCCAGTTACACCGGAATGATCGCAGCAGAACTGCTTATTACGAAAAATGAATTATGATAAAGAAAATAAATAACTTTCAAAAGATGTGTGAACTGTGTATTTTTGGTAACCAGACGAATACTTAAAACACTACTACGTGAAACTTGCTGCAGTTGATATCGGCTCCAACGCCATTCGTTTCCAGGTAAGCAAAATCCTGGAATATAACGGCATGATAATGTTCAAAAAAATGGAATACGTACGTTTCCCCTTGCGTTTAGGAGAAGATGTATTCCGTCTTGGAATGATATCAGCGGAAAAAGAAATGAAGTTCATCAAACTCATACAAACATTCAAAAATCTTTTTGAATTGTATGAAGTAGATGATTACATGATCTCGGCAACTTCGGCCATGCGTGAATCTAAAAACGGCAGGGACATTGTGCTGAAAGTAAAAGGCCTGGTTGGTGTTGACATCAACATCATTGATGGTGATAAAGAAGCAGAACTGATCAATACAGTTTTACATAATGAACTTGACGATAGTTCTTATATTCACATAGATGTTGGTGGTGGTAGTACAGAATTAAACCTGTTTGTAAACAGAAAAAAAATAGCAGCCCGTTCATTCAAGATTGGTTCTGTAAGAAGGCTACAGGGACTGGATGCTCCTGAAGAATGGGAAGAAATGAAACAATGGGTTAAAAACAATATTGACAAACTACCCAAGCCCGTAACTGCAATAGGTACCGGGGGTAACATCGGTAAAATTTTTGAATTGGGTACAGCAGACAAACCTAAAAAAGACAAACGTATCATTTCACTGAAGCGTATTGAAGAAGTTCAGCACAACGTTTCACAGTACAGCTACGAAGACAGGATCAATGTATTGATGTTGAACAGTGACCGTGCCGATGTCATTATTCCGGCATCTGAGATCTATACCAGTGTCATGGAATTTGCCAAAGCAAAACAGATGGTTGTACCGGAAGTAGGTCTGAAAGATGGTCTCATGCTGATGTTGTATGAAAGAAACAAGCATCTACACATTACTGATTTGGATAGTATACGCAACGTAAATAAATATCAAAAATAATTCCCCTTATGAGTTCTGAAGAAAACGAAGTTGAAAACAAGGCATCCAAAAACCTTGAATTATTCATTGGTGTGGTCATTGCTGTTTTTGCTGCAGTTCTAGCCATTAATGACCTTGGTGCCGGCAGATATGGTGATGATGAAATGATCGCCCATAACAACCAGACAAAGATGTATAACTGGTACCAGGCAAAAAGCATTAAAGAAACATTGTATGAAGGTCAGCTGGATCTGCTTTCTACGTTAGAAAAAACGAATTCAATCAAAGAAGAACATAAAAATGTTGTTGACTCTTTTAAGGTACAGAAAGCAAAACAGATCAAGCGTTATGAACTTGAAAAAGACGAAATCCTGAAAGGTTCTGTGAATATTGAAAAAGATAAGTGGACATTAAAAGACGAAAAAACGGGCGAAAAAGGAACTACCATCGGTGCCAAACAATGGGAAGAAGAAGCAGATAAACTTGGCGCAGCCGGTGACCTGTTTGACCTTTCAAGCCTTTTCCTCCAGATCTGTATTGTCTTTGGTGCAATCAGTCTGGTATTGCAGGAAGCATCAACACGTAAAATATTCTTCTGGCTGATGATCGCAATGGGCATTGCCGGTACATACTTTACCGTTCATGCCTATATGCAGGCGATGGCTTAATGAGGTTCAAAGTTTTATGTTCTGAGTTTTAAGAAAACGGCTGTTGATAATCATTAACAGCCGTTTTTATTTTTATACGAATCGTATATCTTTACCATATCGCATTAACCTGCAACCTTATGTTTATACGCATTCTTTCCTCTGGTCTTCTAATCGGTTTGCTTTCTGCATGCAGCTCTTCAGAACAAACTGCCGAAGTTGTACGTGTACAAAGTACACTAGAGATTTTCACAATCGACTCCGGAAGCCGTGACATTATCTACCAAACAAATGAAAACTTTGAAGCCCCTAACTGGTCAAGAGATGGGAGCTTTTTACTTTTTAATATGAAAGGTGAAATCTATAAAATCCCTCCTATCGGTGGCACGCCTGAAAAACTGAATACAGGATTTGCCACGAAATGTAATAATGACCACGGTATTTCTCCGGACAATACGCAATTAGTTATCAGCCATCATGAAAAGGAATCGGGAAAATCAATGATCTATACATTACCAATTACTGGCGGTACGCCGAAACTTATCACACCCAATGCTCCATCTTACTGGCATGGCTGGTCGCCCGACGGCAAGACTTTAGCATATTGCGCCGAACGTAATGGTGAGTATGATATTTATTCCATACCAGCTCCCGGCGGCAAAGAGACGCGTTTAACAACTGCCAAAGGTCTGGATGACGGACCTGATTATACGGCAGATGGCAAATACATTTATTTTAATTCTGTACGCACAGGCAAGATGAAAATCTGGCGCATGAAGCCCGATGGTTCAGAACAGGAACAGGTTACGTTTGATACCTACAACGATTGGTTCGCACATCCTTCACCGGATGGTAAATACATTGTATTTGTTTCTTACGAACCGGATATTGAAGGACACCCGGCGAATAAAAATGTAATGCTGCGTTTAATGTCGCTGGAAGTCGGAGAGCCGAAAGTAATTGCCAAATTATTCGGCGGACAAGGAACCATCAATGTTCCGTCATGGTCGCCGGACAGCAAAAAGTTTGCTTTTGTGAGTTATAAATTATTGGATTAAAATATACTATCCCCTAATAAGTATTATCTTATATATTAAACCAAAACTCAACATCATGAAAAATATTTTTAACCAGGATATCGTAACGGAAACAATAAACCGTATTGACCAATTAACACCGGAGTCGCAGCCGGCATGGGGAAAAATGTCCGTGAGTAAGATGCTTGCGCATTGTAATGTTACATACGAATTGGTGTATGAAGACAAGCATCCGAAACCTAATCCACTGATGAAATTTTTTATCAAATTTGTAGCTAAAGATGCTGTCGTGAGTGAAAAACCGTATAAGAAAAGTATCATGACTTCTCCTGTTTTTATTATTACGGATGAACGTGAATTCAATAAAGAAAAAACACGTTTAATTGATCACATCATCAAAACCCAGCAATTGGGCGAATCTTATTTTGACAAAAAAGAATCTCATTCTTTTGGTCTGCTTACTAAAGATGAATGGAACAATATGTTCTATAAACACCTGGATCATCATCTGACTCAGTTCGGAGTTTAATACGCAATCATTTCCACTTTTATATTCAATATTGTCTTATGAAAGCAAGCGAATCCAAACCAGATACGATTGATAGTTATATCTCAACATTTCCCGAAGATACGCAGATGCTGCTTGAGCAAATGCGGACAACGATTAAGAAAGCAGTTCCAAAAGCAACGGAAGTAATCAGCTATGGCATGCCGGCATTTAAATTACATACAGTGCTGGTGTATTTCGCCGGTTACAAAAATCATATCGGCTTCTATCCCACTTCTTCCGGCATTCGTGAATTTCAGAATGAGATTGCTGCTTATAGAAATTCAAAAGGCGCAGTACAATTCCCGTTGGATAAACCGTTGCCTGTTAAACTGATCAAAGAAATTACCTTGTTCAGAGTTAAGGAAGATCTCCTGAATGCCGAATTAAAAGCACAAAAGAAGGTTAAGGCGAAAAAATCAAAAACGAAATAATTCATGCGATTTAACTTATGTAATAAAATACATGAGAAATTATTTTTACGTAACTTTTAAGTTACATATATTTGCGTAACTTAAAAGTTACTTATATGAAAAACGATATCAGACACCAATGGCATTTTAATCATCCTCCGCAGTTGGTATGGGATTACCTGACTAAACCTGAGTTACTGTCTCAATGGCTTATGGAAAGCGACTTTCAGCCAATTGAGGGCCATGAATTCATGTTCAATACAAAGCCAAAAGTGAAAGTAGGATTTGATGGCTTGATTTACTGTAAAGTTTTAAAAGTACAACCAACTACACACCTATCCTATACCTGGAAAGGCGGACCCGGAAAAGGCAAGATAACGCTTGACTCCATTGTAACCTGGACGCTCTCACCAAATGGAACCGGGACAGACCTGTTATTGGAACATACCGGATTTACAGGATTCAGGAACCTGCTATCATATTTAATTATGAACAAGGGCTGGCAGAAAATCCAGACTCGGCTTGCCCTGCATATGGACAAACATCTAAAATGACACAACAAGCATTAGATATTTTCCAGGTAATTGCAGACCCGAACAGACGATATATCCTGGAATTACTGACCGAACAAAATCTCTCTATTAATGCGTTGGCAGAAAATTTTGATATGAGCCGGCCGGCAGTATCCAAGCACATAAAAGCGTTGCATACAGCCGGCTTTGTTTCTATTGAAGAAATCGGTCGGGAGCGTGTGTGCACCTTGAACCAGGAAGGCTTTAATGAACTGCAGGAATGGATCAATTATTTTGATGGTTTCTGGAAAAACAAACTGAAGAATCTGGAAACATTGATGAACAAAAAAAATAAATAACTTCAAATTTCAGATTTATGAAATATCTCATAAAAATATATACCATTGCGATATTACTATTTTCTTTACCTCAAAGCGGATCAACCAAAGAATACAACAATCCTGATTCTGCTGCAGCCTGCAGAGATCATGCGATCGTAACAATGAATTCGGGGAACTATAATTCCGAGACAAAAAAGTACGCATATTATGGCACAACAATTATTTATATGAAAAAAATAAACAACATCTGGAAAATGGCAGACATCAAGTAAATTTACTTGAATTTAATCTGATTGAATTATACTGTCGCATCTCCCCTTACACATTGTCGTTTTT
>NZ_JBQCDF010000276.1:0-3906 GCF_051961495.1 Cytophaga sp.
AACTTACCTTACAGGTAACCAAGCTTGCACGCGAAGCCGGTGATTTTCAATTAAGGGAACTCCAGGATTTTGAGCTAAGCAGAATCGAAAAGAAAGGAAGAACGAATGATCTGGTTTCTTATGTAGATAAAGAAACCGAAAAGTTACTGATCGAAGGTTTGAAAAGACTTGTACCGGATGCAGGCTTTGAAACCGAAGAAGGTACTATTGAACAGGCGCAATCCGGTTTGCGCTGGGTGATCGATCCGCTGGATGGCACCACGAACTTCCTACACAAATTACCATTATTCTCCATTAGTATTGCCCTGGTAAACAATGATCAATTATTAATTGGTGTAGTACATGAACCGTCGCGGAATGAATGTTTCTATGCATGGAAGGATGGAGGAGCTTACATGAATGGCGAAAAAATAGAAACATCTAAAATCACTGACATGAATGAAGCGCTTATTGCTACCGGTTTTCCCTATTCATTAAGAGGAAAAGCTGAACAATATTTTTCACTGATCCGGCATTTCGTTGAAACCACACATGGCGTCCGCCGGTTGGGTAGTGCTGCGATTGATTTATGTTATGTGGCATGCGGAAGATTTGAAGCTTATTTTGAATTCAACCTGAAACCCTGGGACGTGGCAGCGGGCATATTAATTGTACGTGAGGCCGGAGGCATTGTAACCAATTACGCTGGTGGTGCAGACCATTGCCAGACCGCAGAAGAGGTTTGCGCTGCAGCCGCAGGCATTCATTCTTCTATGATAACCGCGTTTAAAAAATTATGGTGAACAAGGATTCTGTAAATTGATCCTTATTCACCATAACAAATTCCTCCAGCTATTTTTATTGTCCTTCTTCAGGCGTACATACTCCAACGTGATCTCCATGTGACAAGTGCTTGTTCAATTGACTTGCCGGCACTTTAATCGTTTGTGCACGTCCTCCATCGGTAGGTTTATGGCAGATTGTTACCTGCTGTTCCTCCTGCTGTTGTTGTTGCTGCTGCTGTTGCTGTTGTTGTTTCTGCTCATCCAGCTTTTTCTGCTCAGCTTCTTTCTTTTGTTGTTCCAATAATTGCTGTTGCTTTTGCTGCTCCAGGATTTGTTGCTGTTTTTGTTGCTCAAGCAATTGTTGTTGCTTCTGTTGTTCAAGTAACTCCTGCTGCTTTTGCTGCTCAGCTTCCTTCTGCTGTTGCTCTAATAGCTGTTGTTGCTTTTGCTGTTCTAACAATTGCTGTTGCTTCTGTTGCTCTTCCTGCTGCTTCTGCTGATCAAGCAATTGTTGCTGTTTTTGCTGCTCAAGCTGCTGCTGTTGTTTTTGCTGTTCTTCCTGCTGTTTTTTTAATTGGTCTTCTTTAATTTTATTTATTTCATCATCCGTACATTCACCTACATGATCACCATGCGCTAAGTGAGCTGATAATGCACTTTTCGAAATCGTCAACGTCTGAATATTTGTCGGATTACCTGGTGGCTTATGACAAATGGTTACTTTTTCATCTTCCGCCGGAGGAATACCAACCGGAGGAACAACTACCGGTGGTACAACCACTGGTTTGTCCGCATCGGTACATTCGCCTACATGGTCACCATGCGCCAGGTGCGCTGCCAACGCGCTCTTCGCAACCGTGATCGTCTGAACATTATCAGGGTTACCCGGCGGCTTGTGACAGATCGTTACTTTTTCTTCTTCAACCGGCGGGGTTACTACCGGCGGCACAACTACCGGTTTGTCCGCATCCGTGCATTCGCCTACGTGGTCACCATGCGCCAGGTGTGCTGCCAATGCGCTCTTCGCAACCGTGATTGTCTGAACGTTGGTCGGGTTACCCGGCGGCTTGTGACAGATCGTTACTTTATCTTCTTCAACCGGCGGAGTTACTACCGGCGGTACAACTACCGGTTTGTCCGTATCGGTACATTCGCCTACATGGTCACCATGCGCCAGGTGCGCTGCCAACGCGCTCTTCGCAACCGTGATCGTCTGAACATTATCAGGGTTACCCGGAGGTTTGTGACAGATCGTTACTTTTTCTTCTTCAACCGGCGGAGTTACTACCGGCGGCACAACTACCGGTTTGTCCGCATCGGTACATTCACCTACATGATCACCGTGCGCCAGGTGAGCTGCCAACGCGCTCTTCGCAACCGTGATTGTCTGAACGTTGGTCGGGTTGCCCGGCGGCTTGTGACAGATCGTTACTTTTTCTTCCTCAACCGGCGGGGTTACTACCGGCGGTACAACTACCGGTTTGTCCGCATCGGTACATTCGCCTACATGGTCACCATGCGCCAGGTGTGCTGCCAATGCGCTCTTCGCAACCGTGATTGTCTGAACGTTGGTCGGGTTGCCAGGCGGCTTGTGGCAGATCGTTACTTTCTCTTCTTCAACCGGCGGCGTTACTACCGGCGGTACAACTACCGGTTTGTCTGCATCCGTGCATTCGCCTACATGGTCACCATGCGCCAGGTGTGCTGCCAACGCGCTCTTCGCAACCGTGATCGTCTGAACATTATCAGGGTTACCCGGCGGCTTGTGACAGATCGTTACTTTCTCTTCCTCAACCGGGGGCGTTACTACCGGCGGTACAACTACCGGTTTGTCCGCATCGGTACATCCACCTACGTGGTCACCGTGCGCCAGGTGCGCTGCCAATGCGCTCTTCGCAACCGTGATTGTCTGAACGTTGGTCGGGTTACCCGGCGGCTTGTGGCAGATCGTTACTTTTTCTTCTTCAACCGGCGGGGTTACTACCGGCGGTACAACTACCGGTTTGTCTGCATCCGTGCATTCGCCTACATGGTCACCATGCGCCAGGTGCGCTGCCAATGCGCTCTTCGCAACCGTGATTGTCTGAACGTTGGTCGGGTTGCCCGGCGGCTTGTGACAGATCGTTACTTTTTCTTCCTCAACCGGCGGCGTTATTACCGGCGGTACAACTACCGGTTTGTCTGCATCGGTACATTCACCTACGTGGTCACCGTGTGCCAGGTGTTCTGCCAGGGCGCTCTTCGCAACCGTGATTGTCTGAACGTTGGTCGGGTTGCCCGGCGGCTTATGGCAGATCGTTACTTTTTCTTCCTCAACCGGCGGCGTTATTACCGGCGGTACAATTACCGGTTTGTCCGCATCGGTACATCCACCTACGTGGTCACCGTGCGCCAGGTGCGCTGCCAATGCGCTCTTAGGAATAATCAATGACTGGATATTGGAAGGATCACCGGCTGGCTTATGACAAATAGTTAAAGTAACATTCAGATCATCGTTCATGCCGCAGCCGCCAGTCATATTGATTGAGCAGCTGCAATCCGTAGTTACCGTAGCGGCAAGCGAGCCTGCATTTGTTTCTATGCCATTGGCATCACAAATATCAACCTTGCCTGCAACTGACGCGCTGCTGTTAATCGTTGTTTGACTTGTAATGGTTATGGAAGCACAGTTTTGTGACGGCCCGGAAATTGTTCCGTTCATCATCATATTATTTGTGATCCATTTTGAATTTGAAGCGAGTGTCAATTTACCAGAACTGTTCAGTACGGTGTTTGCTGCTACACGCACAGCTCCGGAGTTCTGGAAGACCTGGTCAATGTGCAGATCTCCGCCAACGATCAATTTGCAGGAGTTTACAAATTCGGCAGAACCATTATCTTTCAGATTTCCTGCAATATTAATAGTACCTGAATTACATACATACTTATTATTGTTGAAGCTTTGTTTAGCATTAAATGTTCCTGTATTAATAAATGTTGCTCCGGAATTTACATTGAAGTCAGATGTGACTGTTGCCTGACCATGGTTTTCCAATCTTCCATTGAACGTTATGTTAGAGAACTGAACGGTTCCATAGTTACGGACTGCAGATGCAGAATTATTCATGTTCAGGTTGTCAAATGTTGCTGTTCCATTGATAAC
>NZ_JBQCDF010000277.1:0-34115 GCF_051961495.1 Cytophaga sp.
GAACCTACTTCAATTTTCAAGCGCTCTGCAGAACGCTCACCGATAAGCAGGTTGTGCTGACGGCGCATGTAATCCAGAATATCTTTGCTGAATACGTCACCGGCAATACGGATTGATTGTTCACAAACAATACCTGATAAGGCAATAACGGCAATCTCGGTGGTACCACCACCGATGTCTACAATCATAGAGCCTATCGGCTGTTCGATATCAATACCGAGACCAATCGCAGCTGCAATCGGTTCGTAGATCATGTATACTTCTTTTGCACCTGCGTGTTCAGCAGAGTCACGTACGGCTCTTTTTTCAACTTCGGTAATACCTGAAGGAATACAGATTGCCATGCGGTATGAAGTAGGGGCAAGGAAGCTCTTTCCTTTATCGATCAGTTTTATTAAACCACGGATCATTTCTTCCGCTGCGTGGAAATCAGCAATTACACCGTCTTTCAGCGGACGAATTGTTTTAATGTTCTCGTGTGTTTTTTCATGCATCTGCATGGCTTCACGACCAATCGCTTTTACTTTGCCCGAAACTTTATCCAGTGCAATGATAGAAGGCTCGTCAACGACAATCTTATCCTTATATATGATCAGAGTATTTGCTGTACCTAAATCTATCGCAATATCGCTCGTGAAAAAATCAAACATTCCCATGTGTATATCTCCTAAAGTTCTATGAATATTAACTCTTTAAATTACAAATTTTATTGATATCTCCTATAAATATCCATGAATTATTATAAACTGACTAGTGTTTGAAATGGCGGAAACCAGTACAGACCATTGCCATATTGTGGCTGTTGCAGTAGTCAATAGATTCCTTATCCTTGATCGAACCACCCGGTTGTATTACGGCAGTGATGCCGGCAAGGTTTGCAATTTCAACACAATCCGGGAACGGGAAGAAAGCGTCGGATGCCATCACCGCACCTTCAAGGCTAAAGCCGAATGATTTTGCTTTTTCAATCGCCTGGTTCAAAGCATCTACTCTTGATGTTTGTCCTACACCGCTGGAGATCATGTGATCTTCCGTTGCAAAAATAATTGCATTCGATTTTGTATGTTTAACCAGCTTGTTTGCAAACAACATTGCTTTCTTTTCTGCCATTGTTGGTTCGCGGTCTGTAACTGTTTTGAAATCTTCAAGCGTTTCTGTCTTAGAATCAACATCCTGTTCAATTACACCATTCAATAATGTTTTGAATTGTTTTTTTGCAAATGTAACCGGCTTGCGTAATAACAGGATTCTGTTTTTCTTTTCTTTCAATAATTCCAAAGCATCCTGGTCGTATTCTGTTGCAATCAATACTTCAAAAAATAATTTATGCAACTCTTCAGCAGTGGCTTTATCTACTTTGGTATTTGTAATGATCACGCCGCCGAATGCAGAGATCGGGTCAGACGACAAAGCTTTTAAATACGCCTCCTTGCCAGTCTTTGCGGTAGCTATACCACAAGCGTTATTGTGTTTTAAAATAGCATAGGTAGTTTCTGTGAATTCGTCGATCAGACTCACAGCTGCATCTACATCAAGCAAGTTGTTGTAGGATAATTCTTTTCCGTTCAGCTTGTCGAACATCGCATTCAGATCACCATGGAAAGTCCCTGCCTGGTGCGGGTTTTCGCCGTAACGTAATGTTTGTGAAGTACGGATGCTGTGTTTGAAACCAGTGATATCATCACCGGCAAACCAGCGGTAAATGGCTGTATCGTAATGGGAAGTTATATCGAAAGCTTCTCCGGCAAATTTGAAACGGTCTTCAAGATCTGTGGCTCCCCCTTTTGCATCCAGGATAGATTCCAACACACCGTATTGCTCTTTAGAAGCAAGGATCACAACATCCTTGTGATTCTTTGCTGCTGCACGGATCAGTGATACACCGCCGATATCAATCTTTTCAATGATCGCCTGTTTCTCTGCGCCTGAAGCTACCGTTTCTTCAAATGGATATAAGTCTACAATCACCAGGTCAATTTCAGGAATTTTGTACTGAGCAATCTCAGCCTGGTCACTCGTGTTTTCACGACGATTAAGGATACCACCGAAAACATTCGGATGCAAGGTCTTTACTCTGCCGCCCAGGATAGAAGGATAACCTGTAAGGTCTTCAACAGCTACTACAGGTACGCCAAGGCCTTCAATAAAACTTTGTGTACCGCCAGTAGAATATATAGTTACTCCATTTGCGTGAAGTTTCTTAACTAATGAATCAAGATTATCTTTATAGAAAACAGATATTAATGCAGATTTGATCTTTTTGCTTGCCATGATCGGATAGGATGATATTTATTTTAATTTTATTATTTGTTCTTCAATTACTCTCGGGAAATGCTCATACTCCAAAGCATGAATTTTTTCAGCTACCGTTTCAGGTGTATCAGTAGGCAATACATCAAAGGCTACCTGAAAAACGATTTCACCTTTGTCATATTCTTCATTCACTTTATGAATGGTAATGCCGGTTTGCTTGGCGCCTGTTTCAATCACCGCTTTATGTACATGCATGCCATACATGCCCTTACCGCCAAAGTTGGGCAGGAGCGCCGGGTGTATATTCAGCATCGATACCGGATATGCCTGGATCAGATGTTTGGGAATCAGCCACAGGAAACCTGCCAGAATGACCCAGGAAATACCTGCAGCCTTCAGTTCATCAACAATTACAGATGAATCTTTAAATTCGGCTTTGGTAAAAACACGGGTTGGTACATTCGCTTCCTGAGCACGTGTTAACGCATAAGCTTCCGGGTTATTCGAAAGCAACATGGAAATCTCTATGGATTTGTTGTCCTTAAAATAATCTATAATGCGTTGAGCATTAGTACCTGATCCGGATGCAAATAGTGCGACTTTTGTGGTTGGTGAAGTCTGCATGAAACGTAATTAAGTGGCAAATATAAGCAAATTTAAACGTTTAGATGCTACTTGTTGAAAAAGGAAAATACAGGAGAAATGGAGAAAATGGCTGAAAAACAGCTTTTTTTATAATAAAATCATGCTGAAAACCCCTGCTACCATGATCCACTTGCATAAATGGCTCAATTGTAAAAACTGACCGCTGGTATCAGCTTTGGCTAATTGTACCTGCAGCCAGATGAATAAAGGACCGGGCAAAACTAAAAAATAGAACTGAATGGATGTGTTTGCATAAAAAAGCATATAACTCAATGATAGAAGAAATGCCAGGCTGACTGCATAAATAAATATTTTTGTTTTCCTGATTCCCCAAACAATTGGTAAGGTTCTGCAACCGAATTCTTCGTCTCCTTTCACATCTTCCATGTCTTTTATGATTTCACGTATCAAAGAAATAAAGAAAGCAAAACAGGCATAAAAAGATAAGGTTGCTTCTGTCGGGTGATACAGAAAGGCCGGCAGAAAAACTGACAGGCCGGTTAATACAGAGATTAAAAGGTTGCCAACAAGAGCAGTACGTTTGAGTTGGTTGGCATAAAACCACATCAGTACGGTGGTTCCGGCAATGATGGCGAAGATCTTCCAGCCCAGAAACAGCGCCAGCAGGCAGGCAAATGTGTTCAGTATAAAGTGCGAGATCATGGCAACTCTTCTGTGCAGCACATTGCCAAGCACCACACGTTTGGGTTTGTTGATCAGGTCAATTTTTATGTCATAATAATCGTTGATGATATAACCCGCGGCAGCAACAAAAACAGTACATAAAACCAGCAGGAAAAACTTCCAATCCTTCGCGATGGTTAAAATAGAATCATGACCTCCACCTATGATAAAGTAGCGGCACATATATTGAGTGAACCCCAAAATAATCAAATTGAAAGTCCGTATTAACTTTAAAAAAGCGAATACAGATTTTTTGATATGTTTTTTGGACGCACTCATGAATTACATTACCAGAGTTGTGGATGCCACTTGCCTTGTGCACGCATTACCTTTTCAATGACATCACGCACGGCCCCTTTGCCACCATCAAAAGGTGATACATATTTGCAGATCGGTTTGATATCAATAGAAGCATCTGCCGGGCATGTTGGAAGGCCAACCAGTTGCAGCATTTTATAATCGGGAATATCATCACCCATGTATAAAATGTTTGCAGGATCTATATGACGTGTTTTTGTATAGTCGTTGAACAATACCAGTTTATCTTTTACACCCAGGAATACATCTGTAATGCCCAGAAACTTCAGGCGCTTGCGAACACTTTCCTGCTCACCGCCGCTGATAATAACAATGTGATAACCGGCAGCCAGGGCCTTCTCGATTGCGTAACCATCTTTTACATAGAAGCGACGTACCTGTTCGCCCGACTCATATGCGATCACACTGCCATCTGAAAGTACACCGTCAACATCAAAAATGAATGTATTTATTTCTGAAAATTCTGCCATATCAACTTATAAATTCGTCTCTAAATTACCTGTTTTCTGTATGCTTTCGCTTATGTTATTGTAAATTTTTTGAAGCAATGGCTCATTTGTTAATAGCGCAAGGTGTTTATCCAGTGTTGACTGGTCGTTGCGGATCGCCGGACCGGTTTGCACTTCATAGGGGTGTTGGGTGAACGCTTTCCGGATGGTTGCTTCAACCAAGGGCTGAAGGATATGATAATCAATGGAATGCTTTTGAAGCAGTGTCGCTGCCTGGCCCAGCAAATGATTGGCAAAATTACTGGTCAGTACAGCTGCCAGGTGAATATACCTGCGTTGTTCAGCATCAGTTTCAAAATAAGGAGCGTGCAGCAGCCCGGCAGCTTTTTCGAGAAGCTGAAGATTACTTTCTGAAACGGCATCAATCAGCAGAGGTGTATTGTTCCATTGTACAATACTTGTCCGGCTGAAAGTCTGTAAAGGATAGAATACACCCAGATTATTGTGGCATGAAGTATTTTCAAAGGTTTGTGTACCGGAGGTGTGTACTACAAGTGATGTACTGGAATATACATATTGTGTCAATACATCATTGATGGCATCATCTTTTACGCTGATGATGACGAGATCTGCGTTTAGTGGTGCCAGGTTGTAATTGGAAAGAATGGTAGCGGAAGGAAACTCTGCGCGAAGCAATTCAAGAGCAGCGTTATTACGGCCATGCACAAAGACTGATGCAGTTGATTTGCTAAAAGCTTGTATAAGGTGGAAGGCAACATTGCCTGTACCGATAACAACAATTCTCATAGAGTAAAATTACGCAAATCAATGTAAAGCCAAAGAGAAAAAGCGTAATTCAGAAGAGAATGCAGCCAGACTAAAATAAAAAAGAGAGACGCAGGGGCGGCGTCTCTCTTTCGGTTCGTTATAAAAAAAGATATTATTTTTTAACTAAATCAGCGATTACGAATTTCTCATCGTGCTGAGTTACATCCAATCCTAGATCTTCTTCTTCAGCAGTTACTCTTAGAGGAGAGATTTTGTCTGTGATGAACAATAAGATGTAAGAACCGATCAACGAATAGGCAACTACAATGCCTAAAGCGATCAGGTGTTTAAAGAACAATGCTGTAGTTCCATCAATCAATAAACCTTGTTCAACTACTGCAACGTTTACTGCAGTAGAAGCAAATAAACCTGTCATGATCATACCTGTCATACCACCAACGCCGTGGCAAGGGAATACATCCAATGTATCATCAACAATAGATGTTTTCGATAATAATACAATTGCACCTGCAGAAATCATACTTGCAATTGAACCGATAAATAACGCCTGAGAAATAGTTACAAAACCTGCTGCAGGAGTAATAGCAACAAGACCAACTACAGCACCGATACAGAAGCCCATTGCAGATGGTTTTTTACCACGTGCAGCTTCAACAAATAACCATGCGATACCAGCAGCAGCTGCAGCAACGTTCGTAGCAGCGAAAGCAGAAGCAGCAAGTGGAGTAGCACCAACAGCGGAACCTGCGTTGAAACCGAACCAGCCGAACCATAGTAAACCAGTACCCAATAAGATGTATGGAACATTGATTGCTGTAGGGTGATTGCTGTCTTTTCTTTTACCTAAGTATAATGCACCTGCCAATGCAGCACATCCAGCTGAAATGTGTACTACAGTACCACCGGCAAAGTCAAGAACACCCATTTTGAATAGGAATCCTTCCGGATGCCAAGTCCAGTGAGCAATCGGAGCGTAGATGAACAGACAGAAAAGGACCATGAAAATGATATAAGATGTAAAACGGATTCTTTCAGAGAATGAACCTGTGAAAAGAGCCGGTGTAATTACCGCGAATTTCAACTGGAAGAAGGCAAACAAAACAAATGGGATGGATGTTGCCAAACTCCATGGATCGTGCTCTAACACACCATTAAACATGAAGAATGTTCTTGGATCTCCTACAAAACCTCCTATTGTATCTCCAAAAGCCATACTGAAACCAACTACTACCCAAAGGATACTGATAATACCCATGGCTACGAAGCTTTGCATCATTGTAGAGATAACGTTTTTAGGGTTCACCATCCCACCGTAGAAGAATGCCAAACCCGGAGTCATAAGCAACACGAATGCTGCTGATGTTAGTAGCCAGGCAATATCTCCCGAATTAAGAGTTTCAGTCGAAATTTTAGAGGGTAGACCTGGATTTAATAATGCTAGTACACAAACTACTAGAAGTACAATTAGCGGGGCGAATTTTTTTATCATAATTCAAAAGGGTTAGTTATAGAATTTTTAATTAGTAATTGGTTCGTTTTTCAATTACACTTCAAAACTAACCCCATTTTCTTTAAAAACAATAGTTTTTTTTAAAAATGGTATCAAAATGTAAGCTATTTTGTAAAAAAGTATGAAAAATTGTCTTAACAAGGGTTAAAATAAAACTTAATATAGTGCAATTAGTGAAAATAATCCCTGAATACATTTAACAAAGCCGGTTTCGCCCCTTTATAAATGAAAATCGGCCGTTAAGAATTTTCTTAACGGCCGATTTTTGCTCTGAATTAAATGTTTTTATTTTCCTTCCCGGGCTTTCTTTAATGAATCAATGTTTTTCAAACCCAGTTTCTCGTTATACTGAATTTTGTACTTGTTAACAAAGGTGCTGTCTTTCTTTCGCTCCCAGGGTGGGGTTGTGCGCGACATAAAATCAACGGTAAACCAGATCATGATCCCAACAAAGAGAAAAAAGGCAACGAGCAGAACAATCTTTTGCGGTTTCATATTCTACTATTAATAATTAATAGATGCGTTTTAACTGGAATGCTTCCATAGGTGTTATAACCATTGGCACCTTCTCTACGGTAATTGAACTGGTATCAAGACCAAATGCACTGGATTCAGAAATGGAAATATGTTTTAATAAGAAATACCAATCCATCGCAAATTGTTCGATTGCACTCAGGTCATTATCACTGCTTAAATGTTTTTCAAGCACAACAAAACGGAAGTCTCCAATCAGGTTCCGTTTATTCAAGGATGTATAGCGGGAAGTAAAATCAACTTCTTTGCTGTTCACCATGTCTTCAACTACTTTACGGAAGAATAAATTGATACGGTGTTCAACCCGGAAACCCAGTTTGAAATCAATACGGATCACATCATCCTGCAGCATAGTGCGTACTTTATACTCCATTGTGTAAGGCTCATCCACAACATCGATGTGCAGGAACCAATAAATATCGGCGCGCTTAGGCTGCTTTTGGAAAATGGAATACATAACCTTCGATTCAATCTGCGTATAGTTATCGGCGCCGGTTAAGTAGATGAGGTGCGTTGAATATTTGGGAATGGAGGTATCTTCACTTAATTCCTTGATCAGCGGGAAATAATCCTGGATGTTTACGTATTCTGTAAGTCGTCTCTTAATTCTGTGTGCCGTATACCAGACAGCCATAACAAACATAAGCATACCGCCGGCGATTAATGTAAAGTATCCGCCGTGGAAAAACTTTTCTAAGTTGGCTACCAGGAATGAAACTTCAATGACAGAATAAATCAGGAAGAACAATCCTACCCAGATAAACGAGAGACGTTGTATAATTAGCAGGTAGTATGTTAAAAGTAACGTTGTCATCATCATGGTTATGCTGATTGCCAAACCATAGGCCGCTTCCATGTGATTAGACTCCTTGAAAACGAGTACTACGAAAATACAGCCGAACAGCATCATGATATTTGTACTTGGAATAAATAGCTGTCCTTTTTTAATAGTTGGATACTTGATCCGGACCTTAGGCCATAAATTTAATCGCAAAGCTTCGCTAATGAGTGTATAAGAACCGCTGATCAATGCCTGTGATGCAATGATTGCAGCCATGGTCGCAATTATAATTCCGTAGAATACAAACCAGTCGGGCATAATTCCAAAAAACGGATTGGTATCTAAAACAAAACCTTTCTGACTTAATATCCATGCTCCTTGTCCGAAGTAATTCAATATAAGTGCTGTCTTAACAAAAATCCAACTGATGCGGATGTTCGGTCTGCCGCAATGGCCCAAGTCTGAGTAAAGTGCTTCTGCGCCAGTAGTACATAAGAAGACTGCTCCTAACAGCCAGAAGCCACCCGGATATTCTGTTAATAATTGGATAGCATAAACCGGATTTAATGCTTTCAACACATATGTGTTATGAAGCAATTCATTAAATCCTAATGCTGCCAGCATGAAGAACCAAATGAACATGATTGGTCCGAAGAACTTTCCAACGATATTTGTTCCAAAACGCTGTACAAGGAATAAACAAAGTAAAATAGCAATAACGATCGGAATGGTATTAAGATCTTTGTCGTAAATCTTTAGACCTTCAATGGCAGAAGAGACGGAAATTGGAGGTGTAATAATTCCATCGGCCAGTAATGCCGCACCGCCAATCATTGCTGGCCATACTAAATTCGGATTTCGTCTTCTGATTAATGCAAACAAAGAAAAAATGCCTCCTTCACCTTTGTTATCGGCACGGAGGGTAATAAGTACATATTTGATTGTTGTCTGAAGTGTCAATGTCCAGAACACGCAGGACAGTCCGCCCAGAATCAATGCTTCAGAAATTACCCGGTCTCCTGCAATAGCTTTCATCACATACAATGGCGAGGTTCCTATATCACCATAGATGATTCCTAATGAAATTAATAAACCTGCAGCAGTGAGTTTTTGGTGACCGTGATTTTTTGAACCCGAAAGTGTTGACATAGCAAACTTAAAATAACGTCTCAAATTACTAATTCATTTGCTATTGACAAATGAATATCAGATGAATCTATAAATTAAGAACAAATCTGAGTACCTTGTGCCATCTTTGTGCGTAAGGAATACACAAAAGTTAATATAGTTTAAACAGGATTGATGAAACTAACATTTTGGGGTGCCGCCAGGAAAGTAACGGGAAGTATGTATTTGTTGGAATCTGTCGGATACAAGATCTTAATTGACTGCGGATCTGATTTTTCTGAACGGCATAAAGTAGTAACGGGCGGCTTGTTTCCCTTTGAGGCTTCTGACATTGACCTGGTGATTTTAACACATGCACACGTAGATCATTCAGGTAATATTCCTGCTTTGATTCGCAGCGGATACAGAGGGCAAATTTTAACGACAGCGCCTACAGCCGAGCTTTCGGAATTGTTGTTTGCCGATGGCGCGCATATTCAGCGGGCAGAAAAGAAAATCGCGAATTCAGGTCCGGGCAACTATTCCTACAAACCAGTCGATCGCTTTGTATCCATCGCTTTCAATACAGATTTTGAAATTAATGAAAGCATTACCGTTCGCCTGATTCCGGTGGGTCATATTCTTGGTGCTGCCAGTATATTTTTAAAAGTGAAGGAAGAAGGAAAAACAAAAACAATACTATTTTCAGGTGATATCGGCAGAGATAATTATCCTTTGTTACCGGATCCGCAGCTGCCGCCACAGGCAGATTATGTACTGTGCGAAACTACCTACGGGAACCGGGTACACAAGGAAACCGAATCACCGGAGGAAATTGTAAGACGCATCGTGCAGGAGACTTGCGTAGACAAACCGGGCCGTTTGATCATTCCGGCATTCAGCCTCGGCAGGACCCAATCCTTATTGTATACACTGCATAAACTGGCCATCAAAAATGAACTGCCGCCGGTGAAAGTATTTACCGATTCCGCGCTTGCTGCAGAAGGCACCAACATTTATTCCAAGTATCATGTGTTAATGAATGAGGAAGCAAAGGCCTTGAGGGAAAAGGAAGAGTCTTTGTTCGATTTTGAAAATCTGGATCATATCAAAACATTCAAAGAAAGTAAGAATATTTCGAATTACATGAAACCCTGCATCATTCTTTCCTCTTCAGGAATGATCACGGGTGGAAGGATTCAGCATCATATCCGCCAGAATCTGCAGAATCCATATTGTACAATCTTATTGGTTGGGTATGCGGTTGAAGGTACGATTGGCCATGACCTGCTGGCCGGCAAACAGACGATACGTTTTAAAAAGCGCTCAATACCGGTGTCTGCAAAGATTATTTATACAGATATTTTCAGCGGACATACCGACAAATTCGGTCTGGTGAAATTTTTAAGCAGCCAGGACAAAACGAAGATTAAAAAAATATTCCTTGTTCATGGAGAGTATCAAAGCATGCTGGATTTTGAACAAACGCTGCAAGAAGAAGGTTATTCAAATATTGAAATACCCGAGTACGGACAATCGTACGAATTGTAAGAGGGTAGACTAGCGTATTTGATCCGCCGCGGCGGAAAGCCTTGATTTTTTTGGTTCTTTTGCATCAAGGCAAAAGAACAGAAAAATGAAAAAGCATGAGAATCGTAAATATGAAAGGAAAATTGTTGATAGCCAACAACGATTATATCGAATATTAAATTCTATTCAACGCATCGTTCAAAGATAAATTCATATTTTTGAACCTTGTTTTTATTTCTTCAATAAAAATCGGGTCTTCAACGATTTTCTTCACTTCCTCATCTCCGGAAATATCCATTTCACTGATCTTGTAGGTCTGCTCAAACATTCCTTTTTCAATTTTCAATAAATATTTACCATTCCAGGAAAAAACGGTGATCTTGAAATCTACACTGGGATATTCGGCAACTATACGCATCTTGACTTACGGTTTCAGTCTTCTAAATTACATAATTTTATGCACTCTCTGAACCTGAAATGCATTTAGTTCTGATAATTCATGGAAAAACCGTATTTTAGACATCGAATTCTACTGAACCGTACCCAAAACCGAATTAATGAAGAACATCAGGCATCTTATTTTTCTAAGAGATGTATTAGTCTTGTCGCTTACTTCATTCGGTGGGCCGCAGGCTCATTTAGCTATATTCTTCAAAATTCTTGTTCAGAAAAGAGCTTATGTGACCGAAGCAGAGTTGATGGAATTGTATTCGTTCTGTCAGATCCTGCCGGGGCCAGCTTCTACACAAACAATCACAGCTGTAGGTTTTAAAATAGGAGGGCCGCGCCTGGCGTTTCTTACCGTATTGGTGTGGCTGCTGCCAGCCGCGATGGTTATGACAGCTGCTGCTATATTTGTCTCATATTTTCAGGCACAAAATTTAGACCTCGGTATTGTAAAATATCTGGAACCTATCGCGATTGGCTTTGTATTTTATGCTGTTGTGAAAACATTTTCTGTTATTCAGAAAACAAAAACAGCCATCATCATTTTAATCCTCACATCCAGCATTTGTTTTTTCATCAGTTATACAAACCGCGCTTCACCATGGATGTTTCCGATCATTTTGCTGATCTCGGGCTTTCTTACTTCGTTTAGGTTTGGCAAACATGAGAAGGAGGAAAAAACACCATTCAATATCCGTTGGGCCAATCTGATTTTATTAGGCGGAATCTTTATAGGTGCGGCCATTATCGGAACAATTACACAAGCTTTACCAATCCGTTTGTTTGAGAACTTCTTCCGTAACGGAAGCTTGATCTTTGGCGGCGGACAAGCATTGATCGGTTATTTCTATACGGAGTTTGTGGAATTCAAACATTACTTAACACATAGTGAATTTTTATTGGGCTACGCCTTTTTGCAATCGCTGCCGGGTCCGGTGTTTACATTTGCCTCGTATATAGGTGCGCTGTCGATGCGCCAGTATGGGGTTGTGGGCGAGATTGCCGGCGGCTTCATCGGTTCGTTCGGGGTATTTTTGCCGGGAACGATTTTGATTTTCTTTATTGCTCCGATCTGGAAAAACATCAAACAATACCGTGTTGTAAAGGCTTCGTTTGAAGGCATCAATGCCGGGAATGCAGGCATTATCATCTCTACAGCCCTGATGCTTGCCTTGCCCATGCAGAAAGGTGAAATGCAGACCATCATGCTGAACGATGGGATTGCGCTTGCGACGATGTGCATTTTATTATTCACGCGTATACCACATCCGTTTTTGATCATCGCCGGATTGCTGGCAGGATGGGTGCTGTAAGGCTTACCTTACTCTTTCTTTTTTACAGCAAACTCCAATCCGATATTCAAGCCAATGTGTACGGATGGATAAAAGCCGGTATTGGTTTCTCTATAGTAGTTATAATACACATCGTTTACCGTGCCATTATAAGTCTGGAACACATAGGATTTTACAAAAAAGCCTATGCCTGCATAGGGCTCAATAACAGGTTTACACGAACCGTTTTTATTGAGTTTATAAGTTCTGCCGTATAAAATTTTTAGCCCGGTTAAATATTGCCATTCTGTTCTTGTTCCGTCATAGCTGTAATCATAATGATCTGAAATTCTTCCCCCGGTACCGCTAAATGAACAATCTTTTTTATTGAACCACCAGAGTCTTTGATAAACATCGGGCATAAGAAAAGATTTACCTTTTTTGCCAAAATAGAACTTCATAAAAAAATCAATGGTAAAAGATGAGTATAGTCTATTTCCAAAGTTACTCATTTGATACGTTGAAGATGGACCGGTATTGACATATAGTCCCTCTCCGCTGACTTTAGTGCTTGGTTTGTAGCCAATGGATATTCCGATGGTTTTTTTCAACAAAACTTTTTCACCGGATAAGGTAAAATACAGTTGTATATCCTGAAGGACGGGTGTAGTAATTCTGTAGGTTGCTCTGGAAGAGTCCTGCGCATATAAAGAAACTTTTAGTAAACAGAATAAAAAGAAAAGCAGAAAGATTTTTTTCATCTGAATATTATTTAATCACCTGCAGCCAGCCTTTTGAAGGTACGCAGGTGCTGTATGTAAAACGGTAATAATATACGCCGGACTCAATATCATTTTCCGGCCAGGTATTTTTATAAAAATTATTCTTATAAATGTTAACCCCCCAGCTGTTGTAGATCTCCAGATTCCCCTGCACGGGATTGTTGGAATCAATTTTAAAAATATCATTCTTAAAATCGTTATTAGGGGTGATGAGGTTAGGTATTACATAATGAACCTCATGCACATTTACTTCATCGCGGATGATGCCGCAGGTGTTCGTTACATCCACATAATAGGCATTGTCGGATTCAGCAGATTGCTGCGGACTGGTATTGCCGGTGTTCCACAGGTAGCTTAACTGATTGGGCTGGGCTTGAAGTGTTGGAACACTGCCTTCGCAGATATAGAGGTCCTGTAAGTAATCTTCGGGCAGGGAATCTACTATGATATCATTACGAGTAATTACATCCGGCATACAGGAAAAATCAATGCTGAGTTTTACCGTAAACACACCGCTTTGTATGAATGTATAGGCAATACTGTCCTGGTTATCAAAACGCACCACCGGTTGATTGGGCTGTATAATCTCCCAGTGATAAGGCGTTGCCGGTGGCATGCCGCTGCTTTTGAAAATGGTTTTTTCACCTTTGCAAACGCGAGTATAATGTATTTTCGGACTGCCATAAGTATACTCATTAAAATCAGGGTCGAACCAGTTTTGCACGAAATTGGGGATGCCTGTGCTTTGCAAATCGTCTACCGGCTTTTTTACAGTAAACTGTGTTTTAGTTATAATCGGCGTAGACATCGGATTATGAATAGTTAATAGGTGCATACTTTTATATAGAAAGTACATGGCATGTATATTTCCGTCCGGGCCATTTTGAATAAAATTATTACCAATCGAATCAAGTCCCTGTCGGCTGTCTGAAATAGCAGTAGAATCCCAAATGCTGAGGTCAAAACCAACCACAATCTGCGTGGTATAGAGCTTTTTACTGTCAGTAGAAAAGCAGCCGGTAGTAGAAAGTAAATTTTCGATTAACAGAGGCTTGGAAGCAATGCCTGTCGTATCATTGAAGCGGGCAATCATAAAGCCCCCGTGTGGTGGCATTTCCCGGGTATTTACATAAAACAGATCTCCTTTAGGAGAAAAAGTAAGTGTGTTTGGTCCTTCCCGGACATAAGCACCCAGATCCGGTGAGATCACCGTATCCTGAACACCGCAATCGGTTAGCAACAAAGATACAAATCGCTTGATGTTGTAATCGTAGGTCATCAGCCACGTATCTTTGGCATTGGCATGTTTTACTGCACCCAGCATGTCATTGATGCGCACATTACCGCCATAAATAACTTTGTTTTTCCAGACTACCTGTCCTGTTCCATTGTTTGCAGCTACATCAATCAAATGCAGGCACATACTGTATGTAATAGGGTTCACGTCTTTACAGGTGTAGGGGTTGCTGGAAATAAGTGGTTCACGTGTATCGTCTACGGTTACCAGATAATACAGGTTGGGATCTGAAGCAAATGGAATAAAAACAGAGCTTTGCTCTGCCCATCTGCAGGCATATAAATCACTGCCATTCGGTATTATCTGATGCTTATTGTTCCAGATGTTTTCACTGTTTGTATACAAAAGCAATTTACCTGTTTTGTCGCAGATAGATGAAGAACAAAAAGATTTTGGCAATGCTCCATTCTCAATCGGACAGGGCGGGGTACAGTTAAAGTCATAACCTACTCCCTGGGATACATACCAGATGTTTGCACGCTTAGTGGACTGTGCCTGTATACTAAGCGTGAGCAAAAACAAAAGCAGCGTATAAAATAATCTGACCATATTAAAGATGGGAGAGTTAAGAATTAACCTTCCTCTGACACATAATTATTGCTTGATTAATTTGGCATGAGCATATACACTGCCATCAGTTATTAATTCAATAATATAAACTCCAGCTGAATATGTTTGTAGGTCGACCTTCCATTCAAATGAGCCGGCTTCAATGGATTCTTCTTTTAGAATATTCCCATTGCCTGTTACACTTATTATTCTCAGTTGTGCCTGCGTCGCTTTAGGTACGGCAAAAGATATATTCACGAGATCCTGTGTGGGATTCGGAGCCAAGCTCAGCTGGCGGATTTCCGGCAGTGTATTTGGAAGCGGGTCATTGAGTGGATCTGCTATATCTCCCGCTGTACGCAATACAGATGGTACGCAAGGGGATACGTAAAAGGCATTGCCTAAGATATTTCCGGCATTGATAAAGTATACATGCCCGTTGCCATAGATCATGCTATTACCGTTAACAGCGCCGCCGGAAATATACTGTCGGATGGGATTGCTGGTCCATGTGTTGTTCAGGTAATAGATCTGCCGGGCTTCTGGAGAATAGGATTTGGCATAGATGGTACCCGTTTGTTTGTTGATGGTAAAGGTGCCTGCCAATTGGTTGATTGTTCCGTTCAGCACATTTTCAGATGAACTATATATGCCGTTGATGTCCTTTTTTATAATCCGGATGGTTTGACCAGATACAAAATAAATATTGCCGTTATATATACTGATGGAAGAATTCCAATCGACCAGTTTTTGCGCAGGAAGCAGATTTATATTAAGTGCTGCGCCGGTAAGCGCATCGAAAAGATACAGGTTATTTGCTTCATCCGCATATGCGAGGATACCATCTTCAACCGTAAACATGTTCTGCGAATAATTCATTCTGACACTACCAACGCGTGTTTCCGGCCCAGCCAGGTTACTTAATGGTTTGTAATATACACAACGGTCCGATGTTCGGACATAATATAAATTATTATTGTAGATTTTGATACGTAGACTAATGTCAGAAACTGAATTGCTTATATCATAACTTATCCAAGTTTGTCCTTGGTCTGTTGATTCGGCATACAAAAGGCGTCCGTTATAAATAAAATATAGCTTATCAGTGGAACCTTTGTAGTATTGCAAAGGGCCATCACCAAGAATTGGGAGGTTGTTGTTTTTATCTTTTAATAGCAAGTACTTCCATACTTTATCCGGCCCGTTATCAAAGTATGCACGGTAAATACCTGCATCAGAAGTAAAGTACAGATAGTTCTTTGCTGCATCAAAAGCCAGGTCTGCATTTTGTTTGGCTTTCGGGTCATCATAGGCATGCAGGATGCCGATCTGCCAGCCTGGTGTTGTAGTGATCACGGTTTTAGCCGTATCCTGGCAACCATATGGATTCTGAACAACCAGGTCAATTTCCTGCTTTTTATATTGCTGGGCATTCTGTACCACTACTTTAAATTCGCTGCAATTTGAATTGAGCAAACTGCCGCCAATAGGATTGTTGCAGGTTACCGTTGAAGGCGAATTATAGGCATTCCAGGAAAAAGTATAATCGACAGGACTTACGGTTTGTGAACCCTTGATCAATACAGGTTTTAAAATCACATTTTCCCCTTCGCACGCTGCAATATTTGCAGGTAAACTGGCTGAAAAAGGTGCTGTACCCTTAATGGTAAAACAACGCCTGTCTACATGGCCAACCTGAGTAACGGTTACACAAATTTCTCCTCCCTGTACAAAATTCTGTTGTGGGTTTGCATTAGTGCTGAATTGCATGGTATTGGCATACGATCCCTGTAACGGAGAATATGGTGTGTAATAAGAAGGAACTTCCCACCGATAGTATTCACCGTTGTTTACCAAAGGAATTTGTAATCCCTTCGTCTGGTCTGACCAATTACAGTTTGCCTGGTTTGTACCTAGTGTCTGGATAATGTTGCCAACAGGCTTTAACGGTTTCGTTGTAAGTGTTATTGCAACTACATTACTAAAACCTTGTGAGTGCCAGTCTGCGGTACAGGGGAATGCACCCAAAGGTCCACAGCCCCAGGTATCATACCAATGGAAATATTCTCTCCGGTATAGAATAGTTTGCACAGGACCTTTCTGAATATCAAATTTAAAAGGTTCAATAATGTAATTTAAAGGGTCATGGTTAAAATCAGTATTATTAATAAATATTCCTCCTAAAAAATCTGAACCTAAATCAATTAATTGTTTGGGCTGGACGACTTCCCAATGCGCGCCACCATCCGTAGACCTACTGTATTCGTATCCGAATTCTCTTGTCGCAATATTCGGTGTGATTACAGAACCTAAAATTTTTGAAGGGTAAATCTCATCACCGTCTTTTAAATTATAAAACGATTGCATACCGCAGATCGTATTTTGCTGGTCAGCCAATAAGTATTTATCATTCGGGCAGTCCGGATAATAAATCGATATAGTATTACTATAAGCTGTAATACCATATACAGAAGTAGCTTTTCTGCGATACCAGGTATTTTTGTAAAGCAATGGGGGTGTAAATACTACCGAAGTTGCCCCTAAAATAACAGACCAGGTATGATCATTCCCTTCGGATTTTTCCCATTGGAATGTTAGTGTACCGCCATCACTCGAAGCCGGATAATAAAGAGGTCCTGTAGGCAATGTTCCGATGGGAGCAGGTTGATACGGAAAATAATCCACCGTTTGGTTGGATGAAATGTCGTGGTACTTAATTTCATCTAACCAGAGAGCTCTTGTAAACTTATAATCCGGGGTTGCAGAAATAAATACATCGTGACCGAAACCGTCAGTAGAATATGATTCTATAAAAAATGTCCATGGCGGGGAAATAGGAGTGCCTCCAACGGCATACGTAATGATTTCGATATTTCCGAAATCTACTGTACAATCAATAGAGGTATTTCCCTGTTGTGCAAATGCCGGCGAAACCGGTTGAATACCCAGAACAGTTGTGGTTGAACCATTCCGTATTTTCAATTTATGGATGATTTGATTTGTAAAGCTATTTGGATAACTGGCTGGAGGGGTAAATGTAAAATTGTAAATGATCCGGTTTACAGAAACTACCTGATTGGGCAGCGTAAACGTTCCCGGATTTAATTGGGTCGGGGTTAAAACAAAATTCCAGTTGTTTGTTTGATTTGTGCGTCTCACGCCCATTCCAATACCCGTAGGAGTTATAACCTGGGCTGAAGCATGCTGGAGAATGGCACAGCCAAGAATAAGTAAAATGATTTTTTTCATTTTAAAAGTAAATTTGATTATATAAAAATATTGAGCAGTAAAATATAGCTGTTGTAATATGTATGATGAACAATCACACATATGTAATGCAAAGTTAAAAATATATTTAGGTTATTTAGCTATTCCGGTATTATTTTTCAATCGGGATATACTTATAAATAGAAAGAGTCATCATGCTTTCGGCATGATGACTCTTTCTATTTATAAACCTGTAACTCGTTACAGCGTACGTTTCACTTCTTTCTGTTCGAATGCTTCGATCTGGTCTCCGATCTGGATATCGTTGTATCCTTTCAGACTGATACCACATTCGTAGCTTGTTTTCACTTCAGCTACATCATCTTTGAAACGTTTCAATGCACTGATTGTACCTGTGTACATAACAATACCATCGCGGATCAAACGAACACTGTTGCTGCGTTTCACATAACCTTCAGATACGTATGCACCGGCAACCGTACCAACTTTTGTGATTTTGAATACTTCACGAACGTCAATCGTGCCAAGTACAACTTCTTCCATCTTCGGCTCAAGCATACCTTCCATCGCATCTTTCACTTCGTTGATCGCATCGTAGATGATTGAGTACATACGGATCTCGATCTGTTCCTGCTCAGCCAGTTTACGTGCACTTGAAGAAGGACGTACCTGGAAGGCAACGATGATCGCATCCGATGCTGATGCCAATAAAATATCCGATTCAGAAATCTGACCCACGCCTTTGTGCAGGATACGGATCTGGATTTCTTCCGTAGATAATTTCAATAATGAATCAGATAAGGCTTCCACAGAACCATCCACATCGGCTTTAACGATGATGTTAAGTTCTTTGAAGTTACCGATCGCCAGACGACGGCCGATCTCATCCAATGTAATGTGTTTCTTGGTACGGATGCTTTGCTCACGGATCAGTTGCTCACGTTTAGAAGAGATCTCTCTTGCTTCACGTTCAGTTTCCATTACCTGGAACTTGTCACCCGCCTGTGGCGCACCGTTCAGACCCAGTACCTGTAAAGGCATTGCCGGGCCTGCTTCTTTTAGTTTTTTACCTGTATGGTCAACCATTGCTTTTACACGCCCGAAGTGTGCACCCGCTAAGATAATATCACCAATACGCAACGTGCCGGATTCAACCAATACGTTTGTTACATAACCTCTGCCTTTATCAAGAGACGCTTCAATAACAGCACCAACGGCACGTTTATCAGGGTTTGCCTTCAATTCAAGCATTTCTGCTTCAAGCAGGATCTTATCAAGTAATTCGCTTACGCCGGTACCTGCTTTGGCTGAGATTGCCTGGCACTGGTATTTACCGCCCCAGTCTTCAACAAGAATATTTTCTTTGGAAAGTTCCTCCTTGATCTTATCAGGGTTAGCGGCTGGCTTATCAATTTTGTTGATCGCGATAATGATCGGCACACCCGCTACACGCGCGTGGTTGATCGCTTCTTTCGTTTGCGGCATCACCGAGTCATCGGCAGCTACAACAATAATAACAATATCTGTGATTTTAGCACCACGGGCACGCATCGCTGTGAAGGCTTCGTGACCAGGGGTATCAAGGAATGTAATTGGTTTTCCGGAATCGGTAACAACATTGTATGCACCAATGTGCTGTGTGATACCACCGGCTTCTCCTGCTACAACTTTTGATTTACGGATGTAATCAAGCAAGGATGTTTTACCATGATCGACGTGACCCATGATCGTAACGATCGGTGCACGCTCAATCAGTGAATCCGGATCGTCCTGATCCTCTTCTGTAATATCGTCTTCTTCGCCGGTTGTCTGGAAGTTTACATCGTAACCGAATTCATCGGCGATAATAGTGATCGCTTCAGCATCCAGACGCTGGTTAATGGATACGAACATACCCATCATCATGCATTTGGAAATTACTTCGTTCACGCTTACGTTCATTAAAGAAGCTAAGTCGCTTGCAGAAATAAATTCTGTAACCTTTAATGCCTTTGCATCTTCCTGCTCTGCCATCAAACGTTCTTCTTCGGCATCAGCCATAGCAGAACGCTTATCTTTACGGTATTTCGCACGGTTTACAGGTCCTGTTTTTGTTCCGCCACCAGACAATTTCGCCATGGTAGCTTTGATTTTTTCCTGGATCTGTTTTCCGGTTACTTCACCTTTTTCGCTGGCTTTAGTTAACGTAGGTTTTGGTCCGCCTGCATTCGGACGGTTCGGAGCACCCGGACGGCTGTTTGGTCCGCCTTGAGGTCTTGGTCCATTCGGATTGCCTCCCTGTGGTCTTGGTCCGTTTGGATTTGCGCCCTGTGGCCTCGGGCCATTCGGGTTAGCGCCCTGTGGTCTTGGTCCGTTGGGATTTGTACCGGCAGGTTTGCCTGGTCCGTCGTTAAGGCGTTTACGCTTACGTTTGTTTTTATTTTTATCTACAACTTCATCAGAAGAAGCAACACGTGTCGGTTCTTTCTTTTTATCCGGAAGCTGGATTTTTCCTAATACTGTTAATCCCTGAAGCTTGTCTGCATGTGCCTGTACAACTTCTACAGGCTCATCGGCTGCATGAGATTCTGCTTCAGTCGTATCGGCAACAGGAGTGCCTGTTTTTTCAGCAACAGGTTCTTTTGTTGCAGCTTTTTCTTCAGCCTTTGGTTTTGCTGTCTGTTCAGCTTTAGGAGCTGTTGTTTTCTCTTCAGCTACCGGCGTTGCTTCTTTAGGTTTTTCAGCCGCTTTTTCCTGTTTCGGTTTGTCGGCAGCTTTGCCTTTAGGTGATTTTTTGGAATCTTTATCACCAGCGCTTAAGTCAATTTTGCCTAAGACTTTTAGTCCCTGAAGTGTAACATTGTTTTTTACATCTTCTTCCTGGGCAGGAGCAGGCTCCGCAGTTTTAGGTTGTTCTGCTGCTTGCGGAGCTGCTGTGGTTTCGGGCGCTGCCGCTTCTACCGGCGCACTCGTAACAATACGAATCTCATCCTCATCCTCTTGCTCCGGAGCAGTGTGTACCTGATCGGCATCGATAACAACATCACCCATGTGTTTTTTACCAATGGTAAGGCTTTCAGCCTCCTTTTTTACCTGCGCAGATGACTCATATTCTTTTGAAAGAACAGCGTACATATCCACAGTAATCTTGGCATTGGGGTTGTTCTCAATATCGTAGCCTTTGGCAGAAAGGTGATCTATAATTGTCGATGTACCGACATTCAACTTTCTTGCCACCTGGCTAAGCCGCATCATTTTTTCTTCAGCCATTTATTAATTTTTTTTTCAAATATTATATTCTATTCAAATTCCTGTCTTAGAATTTGAAGTACGTCTTCAACCGTTTCTTCTTCCAATTCAGTACGGCGAACTAAATCATCTTTGCTAAGCGCTAACACACTTTTCGCTGTATCCAGACCGATACGCTTTAACTCTTCTAATATCCAATCTTCAATTTCGTCAACAAATTCTGTTAAATCAACATCTTCATTGTCTTCATTGCCTGTCAATTCTCTGAATACATCAATCTCCAGGCCTACTAATTTGCTGGCAAGTTTGATGTTCTGGCCACCTTTACCAATGGCAAGAGAAACCTGATCCGGTTTCAGATAAACAGATGCACGGCCTTTGTCAGCTTCAACTTTCAGACTGCTTATTTTTGCAGGGCTCAATGCACGTGCAATAAACAGGTCAATGTTGTCAGTGAAATTGATTACGTCAATGTTTTCGTTTTCAAGTTCACGAACGATGCTATGAATACGGGAACCTTTCATACCCACACAAGCACCTACCGGATCGATACGGTCGTCGTATGATTCAACAGCTACTTTAGCACGCTCGCCTGGTTCACGTACAATGTTGCGGATCGAGATCAAGCCATCGTAAACTTCAGGAACTTCAAGTTCGAATAAACGCTCCAGGAATTTCGGAGATGTTCTGGAAAGAATAATCTTCGGATTACCATTGTGCATTTCTACACGGTGAACGATTGCACGGACGTTGTCTCCCTTACGGAAGCGGTCTTTAGGAATCTGCTCATACTTTGGCAAAGCTAATTCGTTGCCGTCCGCATCAATCAACAGAATTTCTTTGCTCAATACCTGGTAGATTTCACCATTGATGATTTCACCAACCAGGTCTTTGTATTTCTGGAAAAGATTATCTTTCTCAAGATCTTTTACTTTCTGGATTAATGTCTGACGAGCCGTCTGAACCATTCTTCTGCCGAAGTCTTCTAATTTAACTTCAGTAGCAACTTCTTCACCTTCCTCGAAATCTTTTTCGATTTGGTGTGCATCCGATAAGGAAATGTGTTTGTTCGGATCATAATCGAAACTGTCCTCAGCAAAGTCGTCTGAAACAATTTCTCTCATCCACCAGATTTCAAGATCACCTTTATCGACATTGATAATAACGTCGAAGTTGTCATCTGTTCCGTATTTTTTACGGATCATTGTGCGAAACACGTCTTCTACGATTTTCATCATAGTAGGGCGGTCTATGCTCTTGAATTTTGCAAACTCTGCAAACGATTCGATTAAGGTTGAAGTATCCATTTTATTTAAACGATACAATTAGGTTACACTTTTTTATTTCCTCGAAACGAAGCTTCCTTGGTTCTGCAACCAATTCCACCGACGCTTCTTTTTTACTTTTTTTGTTTTTTGCGGGAACAGGTTCTACAACTACGCCTTCTTCTGAAACATTCTTAAGCACTGCTTCAAACTGTGCTCCGTCATTCAGAAGAAAATTCAATGTATTGCCTATCCTTCTTTGATATTGTCTTTTTACTGTTAATGGTCTGTCCATGCCCGGAGAAGATACTTCAAGTACATAAGGTGCATCGCCGAATGTATTCTTCTCTTCAATTAAATTGCCTAATGCCCGGCTGAATTCGCCGCATTCATCAATTAAAATCCCGGAATCCTTATCCAGAATAACCTGGATTTTTCTTCTTGAATTAGTACCTCCGAACACAATATCTACAAGAAAAAGCGCTTCTCTTTCCTGTAATAGATCTGTTACGAATGTCTTTATTTCTAACTCCTGCTTTGTCATATAGATTTGATACAGAAACAAAAGAGGGGACACAGTCCCCTCTTTTCAGTATTCAATTCGTTCTACAATACAATATTAAACATTTTGTCTGTGTATTCCAAATTCCTGCAAAATAATCGTTCCGGAGAAGATTTGTTCAGAGCATTTTATAATATTCATCACAGAAATGAATATTTTTCTATTGTTCTCAGATTCCTGTTTCCAATAGTTATATTTGTCCCTCAGTATAAAAACATGGAGAACAACAGAACATATAAGGGAGCTATTCTACTGACTATAATATCTTTAGTTATTTTTTATATGCCTGAAATATCTCCAAGAGCTTTCTGGTACAGCAGCTTCCTCGGGCTTTTAATCCCCCTTATGCTGGTAGTATTGGTGCTGAGTTTTTTTTATTGGGCGTTTAAGCGCAATGTCTTATTGCTGGTACCGCTTGTATTGCTGCTTGTCCATTGGAAACTGGTTCAGCGCACCATTACGTTTTCTTCAGAAACTTCGAAAAAAGAAGAATTTTCTGTTTTGTCTTATAATATCAGGCTGTTTAATGTGTATCCGCAATTCGCAGACAAAACATTTTCAACCACCCGGAAAATAATTGATTTTGTTAAAAAGTCTGAAGCAGATGTGCTTTGCCTGCAGGAATTTTATAACGATCCCAAGGATACATTATTCAATACCATTCACCGGATAAAGAAAAAGTACCCGTATTTTTATTTTAGTGAAACGTATAGAAATCACTTGGGCGGAGCCTTCGGAATGGTTATATTCAGTAAATTCCCTATTAGATCTTCAGGAAAAGTTGTCTTCCAGGAAGGTTCAAACAACCAGACTATTTATGCCGATATCAAGCTGCCGCAGGCTACTGTGCGGGTATATAACATGCACCTGCAATCCATGAGTATAAATGATAAGGAGATTGCTGAAAGTAATTTTGATCATAAATCAAAAACGAAAGTGATGCAGGCATTTTTAAAATATAAAAATGGAACTATTAACCGGAGTATTCAGGTTGACAAGCTTGTGAAACATATTAAGGATTCTCCTTTTAAAGTGATTGTATCAGGTGATTTAAATGATCCGCCATATAGCTATACGTATGAAAAATTATACGATGTATTAACAAATACATTTGAAAAAAAGGGGAACGGCTTTGGCACAACCTTCAACGGACAGCTTCCATTGCTTCGGATCGACCAGCAGTTTTGTGACACGAATTTAGAAGTTGCATCTTTTGAAACCCTTTCAAACATTACCTTTACAGATCATTTTCCGATAAAGGCGGGCTACCGCTTTAAATAATAGTACTACCATTCATGACAGCAGAAAAATTAGTTGTATACAATACGCTATCAAGAAAAAAAGAAATTTTTGAACCCATTCATGCACCCAATGTTGGTATGTATGTCTGCGGACCTACGGTGTATGGCGAAGGCCACCTGGGCCACGCGCGTAGTGCAATAACCTTTGATATCATCTTCCGTTATCTGCAGCACTTAAAATACCGTGTACGCTATGTGCGAAACATCACAGATGTAGGTCACCTGGAGCATGATGCGGATGAAGGCGAAGATAAGATTGCCAAGAAGGCCAAGCTTGAAAAAGTAGAGCCAATGGAGATCGTACAACGCTATACCGAATACTATCACGATGCCCTGCGTAAATTGAATGTATTGCCGCCAAGTATTGAACCTTCTGCATCGGGTCATATACCTGAGCAGATCAGAATGGTAGAAGAAATTTTATCTTCGGGTTTTGCATACGAAAGCGAAGGTTCGGTTTATTTTGATGTAGAAAAATTTACAACCAACGGTAATAAATACGGGCACCTGTCGGGGCGTATTCTGGAAGACCTTATCAGCGGGACGCGCAGCCTGGATGGGCAGCAATCGAAGAAGAGTTCCGCAGATTTTGCTTTGTGGAAGCTCGCTTCTCCTGAACATATCATGAAATGGGACTCGCCATGGGGACAAGGTTTCCCCGGTTGGCACCTGGAATGCTCGGCAATGAGTACGAAATACCTTGGCGAAACGTTTGATATACACGGCGGCGGTATGGATTTGATGTTTCCGCACCACGAATGTGAAATTGCTCAGTCGGCCGCGGCAAATAAAAAGGAACCGGCTAAATACTGGCTGCACAATAACATGATTACCATCAACGGGCAAAAGATGGGTAAATCATTAGGCAATTTTATTACCCTGAATGAATTGTTCTCAGGCAAGCATACCTTGCTGGAGCAGGCATATTCACCAATGACGATCCGCTTCTTTACATTGCAGGCGCATTACAGAAGTACACTGGATTTCTCAAACGATGCTTTAAAGGCTGCGAATAAAGCGTATCGTAAGCTCATGAATGGTATGAAAATGCTGAATAGTCTGGAGTATAGCAATGAAGCCATAGAAAAAGACCAGGCATTGAATCATGAAATCAATAAGATCATTGATGATTGCTACAAAGGCATGTCAGATGATTTTAATACTGCAATAACCATTGCATCTTTATTCAACCTGATAAAAAAGATCAATGTGTTTTATCTGAAACAAAAGTCTACGGCAGTGTTGACGCAAGAGACTTTTGAAAACATGAAAGCAAGTTATCACACGCTGGTAACGGATGTGCTTGGATTGATTGATGAAGTGCCTATCAATCCTGAAGGACTTATACGGGGCATGCTTGAGATTTATAAAGAAGCAAAAGAAAATAAACAATACGATAAAGTTGACCAGATCCGTACTTACTTTAAGGAGCAAGGGTTAGCAATTAAAGATATGAAACATGGAATTGATTGGGCATATGAAGAATAATATAATGAGAGCAGGAAGTAGATTTTTATTGGTAGTTGCTGCCGGGTTAATCCTTGCAGGATGTGAGCCTGAAAAGAAACCGGTTGAGCAAACAACTGAAACAGAAACATCATTACCTCCGATTACAACGCCTGCATTCAACGCGGACTCTTCATACAAATACGTGGAGGAGCAAGTGGCTTTCGGGCCGCGTGTACCGAATTCAAAAGCACATCAGGAATGCGGAGAATTTTTAGCCCGGTTTTTTATGAAGCATGGTGGCTGGATTACCCGTCAGGAGTTTACGGCAAAGTCTTTTGACGGCAAAGAGCTCAAATTGAAAAATCTGATTATTTCATATAATCACAAAGCGACGAAGCGCATCTTGCTTGCCGCGCATTGGGATACACGTCCGTTTGCAGACCAGGATGAGACTGATCCGGACAAGCCGATAGATGGTGCTAATGACGGCGGAAGTGGAGTAGCAGTATTGATGGAGCTTGCGAGAGCAATTAATGCGGCGGAGAAAAAACCCGATGTAGGGTTTGACATCATCCTGTTTGACGGCGAAGATTACGGACAACCGATGTCTTATCCGGGTCCGTACCAGGAAGACAGCTGGTGTCTCGGTTCACAGCATTGGGCAAAGAATAAGCACAAGGCGGATTATACAGCATTTTATGGCATATTGTTAGACATGGTTGGGGCGAAAGATGCAACCTATGCGAAAGAAGGTGTTTCTGTAGCGTTTGCCCCAACGATTGTAGATAAGGTATGGTCTGCTGCCGGAAGATTGGGCTACGGCAATCAATTTGTTTCTGTCAAGAGCTCAGGTATCACGGATGATCACACCTACGTCAATAAACTGGCAATGATCCCGATGATAGACATTATCGAATATGACAGCCAGGGAAGTTACTTCGGCTCTTACTGGCATACACATGATGACAATATCAACGTGATTGACAAAAAATCCTTAAAGGCAGTAGGACAGACGCTGATCGAAGTATTGTATCGCGAGAAATTATAAATAACAGAGGTTGATCCGTTTTTTCTCAACGGTCAATTCACTTTTCATTCCCAGTATTAACGGCATGTTTGGCATTTCGTGCCCTGCCGGAAATTGAAAGCATACAGGGAATGAAAAGTCTTTTGTATGTTCAGTGATAATTTCAAAAACAGTCTTGCCAAATTGTTTTTCGTCGGTTACCTCCGTCATATGACCCACGATCAAGCCTTTCAAACGACTCAGCTTCCCGGCGCGTTTTAGCTGTACCATCATGCGGTCGATTTTATAGGCCGGCTCGTTAATGTCTTCAATAAATAATATTTTATTGTCGGTAATGATTTCGGTTGCAGTGCCTAGTGTAGCGCAGATCAATGTAAGGTTACCACCTGTAATCGGACCGGTTGCTTTCCCGGGTCTATTCATTGCATGGCCGGTTAACTTATATTCCGGGAAATCATTTTTCAATATCGAACCCACGAGCCGGACAGATTCCTGGCAGGCTTCATCTACTGCCTGACCAACCATGGGGCCATGAATACTTGGGATATTATTATTGGAAAGGTGAATGTGTAACGCTGTGATATCGCTGAAACCAATCAGCCAGGAAGGCTTCTTAAAAAATTTATTCCATTTTATCTGATCGATGATTCGTGTGGTGCCATAACCACCTCTGGCAGCCCATACAGCTAATACGCCAGAATCATTTAATGCTGTTTGAATATCGTTTAGCCGATCTGCATCAGTGCCGGCTAAATAACCATCTGAATTGAAAAGCGCTGAGCCTGGAATGCATGAAAATCCCAGTGAAGAAAGGAATTTAATCCCGCCTTTGACATTTTTTTTATTTACAGCGCCAGCGGGAGCTATGATATGAATTAAAGAAGATTCTTTCATTCATTAAAGGTAAAAAAAAGGTCCCGCAATTGCGGGACCTTTTAACTTATTTTTTAGCCGGTATGGCTGGGTTGGTAGTATTGGTCGGGCTTGTTGTATTTGTTGTTCCGGTAGTACCAGTAGTACCGGTGCCTGTAGTTCCCGTTGCCGGAGTTGCCGGAACAGTAACGCCAAGATCTTTTAACACCAGTTTTGAAATATCGTTTGCCTCTTTATTTTTTGAGTACAATACAATCGGAGTACCTGCATAATCTGTATGTGTACTGATAATATAAGTATAGTCATTTGCAGCAGCGACTTTTTCGATAGAAGCTGTTACTTTAGTATTTATAGGTTCCATCATGCTATAGTACTTGCTTTCCAGATCCTGTGTTGCGCTTCTTTCAAACTCCTGGATGGATTGTTGTAATGTTGCTAATTCTTTTTCTTTGTCAGCAAGTACGGCTGTAGGCATCACACCAGATTTTACACCATTCTGGTATTCTCCATATTTTCTCTCAAATTCAGCCTGCTTGGCAGTCAACTGAGTTTGAAGTTGTTCTTCATATGCTTTTAGATCAGACTCAACTTTTTTTGTTTCAGGAAGGTTGCTTAAGATATATTCAAGGTTGGCAGTTCCGATTTTCTGAACATGCTGTGCCTGGGATTGTAAAGCAAGAATTGTAGAAATGAATCCTACTAAAATAATGGATAATGTGCGTTTCATAGGTATTAAGTATATAAGTTGATGTATTATTTATTTGTAGGAACTTTATCATTTTTATCTCCTAACCCCAGTTCTTCCAGAACGTAATCTGTACAGTCATGCGTGGGGTCCGTATAGACCATTACAAGCTCTCCGGATTTGTCAAAGATAATAGCTAATTTCTTTTCTTTTGCTACTTTTTCAATTGCCTGGAATAATTTATCCTGAGCCGGTTTTACCAATTCCTGTCTTTTAAGGTAAAGCATGCCTTTAAATCCAAAGTAATTTTTCTGAACTTCCCGTAATTTCGCTTCCCTGGCAGCTATGGTATCCAAACGCTCTTTTCTCATATCTTCCGTAAGAAGAACTTCTTCTGCCTGGTATTCCTGCTTTAATTTGTCAATTTTTGATTGATAATCTTCAATCTCTTTTTGCCACTTAAGAGAAAATTCATTCAATTCTTTTTGTGCCTTTTTATATTCAGGCATTTGATTGATGATGTATTCAGAGTCTATATATCCAAATTTCTGACTCCAGGCGAACGTTGATGCTAAAGTCAAGAATAATGCCAAACATACTTTTTTCATATATCTAACGGATTTGTTGACCAATTGTAAAAGTAACGTGAGATTTGTAGTTCGGATTCGGATAACCAGGAACCTGGTCAAATGGCACACCCCAGTCGATACCGATCAAACCAAATGCTGGCATAAATATCCTTGCGCCAAAGCCTGCTGAACGATAAACGTTGAATGGATTCACGTCGTGTATATCTCCCCAGGTATTTCCCGCTTCAAAGAAGCTTAAGACAAATATAGAGAATGAGGGACTGTTGGAAATAGGGTAACGCACCTCTGCAACAAATTTATCAAAAGCAACACCACCGGAAGGTGTTGGCTTAATTGAGTTGTTTGCATAACCTCTCAAACCAATGATATCAGAACCTAACAGGAAGTTATATCCGGATAAACCATCACCGCCCATGATATAACGCTCAAATGGTCCTACACCAACACCTGGCTGATAGGCTGCAATTACACCGGCATGAAACCTGGTGTTGAAAACAACCTTATGTTTAGACTTCTGTCTGTGTTGCCACAACGTTGTAAACCACGATGCATCAAAACCATATTTCTGGTATTCCAACCACTTATACCGCTGGGTTGGTTCCAGGTTCGGATCTTCATAATTAATATTATTGAAATAAGAATATGGAGGCGTGAATGTCATGCTTAATGCCATATTCGCGCCGGCAGAAGGAAACTGGAAATCATTTATGCTGTTTCTTGAAACAGTAAAGTTGTATGAAAGGTTGTTTGAATAACCTGTCGTATATCCGATTACAGCAGTAGAAGAGCTGCTTTGATAGTTGTTCAGGCTATATCTCAATAATGAGAAAGTATGGTTAACAGAGAAGAAATCATCCGGCCATTTCACACGTTTACCGATACCTACTGTAACACCGCTTACTTGCAGTGAACCTGTTTTAACACTTTTCCCTGTTGATGAAGCGGACAGCTGGCTCTGTACGGAATGTTGAAGGCTTACAGACAGGGATGTTGGTTTTTTACCTCCTAACCATGGTTCAGTGAATGAAACAGTGTAGGTTTGATATGATCTGCCATTTGCCTGTACCCTGAATGAAAGTCTTTGTCCGTCTCCGGCAGGAAGCGGGCTCCAGGTTTTAGGATGTTTAATATTTTTAAGCGAGAAATTGTTGAACACAAGACCAACCGTTCCGACAAAACCGTAATAACCACCCCAGCCTCCGGAGAGTTCAACCTGATCATTTGGTTTTTCAGCAACAGTGTAATCAATATCAACCTTACCGGTAGAAGGGTTAGGAACAGGGTTCATTCCTAATTTTTCATTGTCAAAATAATTCAGGGCCGCCAATTCGCGCTGTGTACGGATCAGGTCAGACCGGCTGAAATTATCGCCTGGATAGGTTCTGACTTCACGCAGGATAACATGATCATGCGTTTTTGTATTGCCATTAACTTCAATATGATTTACAACCGCTTGTTCACCTTCATAGATCCTCATTTCAATATCAATGGAATCGCCTTCGATCAGTACCTCCACAGGATCAACCCTGAAAAACAGATAACCATTATCCAGGTACATTGAACTGATGTCAACGCCGGATGGGTTAAAGCTTAGTTTGCGCTGCAACAAATCGTTGTTGTAAACGTCGCCTTTTTTAATGGCTAGTATTGAATCCAGGGTATGCGTAGAATAGATGTAATTGCCGATCCAGGTAATATCACGGAAATAATATTTGTGACCTTCTTCAATCTGAATAACGACATTCACATTGTTGCTATCAACATGAATTAATGTATCATGTACGATACGTGCATCTCTGTAACCTCTTGAATTGTAAAATTCAATAATTGCATCCTTGTCCGTATTGTATGTTTTAGCAATGATTTTTGATCCTGTCCAAAGGTTGGTTGGTTTTTTACCTTTGGTCTTTTTCATTTTTTTAGCTAAAAAATTTGTAGGGAAGGAATCATTACCGGTAATGATCACTTTATTAACGTGTACTTTGTCTCTTTTATTAATATCTACCCGTAAGATCACATTGTTTTCTAAAATGGTATCTTTAATCTGGATGATATCAACGGTTGTATTCAGATAGCCTTTTTCTAAATAAAATTCGCGGATTTTATTTTTAGTATTTTTCAGCAATGCGTCATTTACAACGCGACCACGGGCCAGGTCAATTTTATCTTCCAGATCTTCACGTTCGGATTTGGTTGCACCGTTGAAAATAAATTTTGTTAAACGGGGACGTTCTTTAATGACAAACTCCAGGTAAATATTTCTTACTTCAACTTTCTTAACCACAACCTCAACATCTCCGATCAGGCCTTGTTCCCATAATTTCTTAATGGCTCCGGAAATTTCGTCGCCGGGAATGGCAATTTTATCACCGATTTTAAGGCCGGTAAGTGCGATGACAGCTTCCGGATCCAGGAACTGAACGCCAGACACGGTTATTCCCCCAATATAATATTCCTGAGGATTTTCGTAATTTAATTCAAAGCCTGTGTTTCGTTTAGCGCCGAATCTCCAGGATTGCCCATGGGCAGTAATAGTAATTACCTGTATTAAAAAAATGATATATAGAATCTTTTTCATTTAAGCTTTTGCACCATCCAATTGTTCGCTAATTTTTCCAAAACGACGTTCGCGTTTTTGAAAATCTAAAATAGCTTTATATAAATCATCTTTTCTAAAATCCGGCCAAAGCACATCTGTGATGTGAATTTCAGTGTAGGCGATTTGCCATAACAGAAAGTTACTGATTCTGAATTCACCGCTGGTACGGATCAATAATTCAGGATCAGGAATAGAACCATCAGACAGGAAATTCCTGAAAGAATTTTCATTCAGCGTATTAATATCAAATGTTCCGGATTGTACAGCAGCAGTTACTTTCTTTACTGCTTCCATGATTTCCCATCTTCCGCTATAGCTCAATGCTAACGTTAACACAACACGGGTATTGTGTTTTGTTTGTTCAATAGTTTCTGCTAATTCCTGCTGACAGCTTTTAGGCAGGGAAGAAATATCTCCGATTGCATTCAATCGGATATTGTTTTTATTAAGCGTTGGGGTCTCGCTTTTAATGGTTGTTACAAGCAGTTCCATTAAAGCATTCACTTCATCCTGTGGTCTGCTCCAGTTTTCCGTTGAAAAAGCATAAAGGGTTAAATATTTAACACCAAGTTCGGCACAGGTTTCAGTGGCTTCTCTCACAGATTTTACGGCACTTTTATGACCGAAAATGCGGTTTAGCAAACCTTGTTTTTTTGCCCAACGACCATTGCCATCCATGATGATGGCAATATGTTCGGGTAGCTTCTTCGAATCTATTTGTGAGAGGTATTCCATGAATTTCAATAAGGGGCAAATGTACAAATAAAAATACCCTTTTTAAAATGCTATTAGGGTTGAGGACAGTATACATCCCAGAAAACATAACTGACTGTAACTCCGGTGTAATAGTACCAATCCGTATTATGAGAATCAGAGATTGATTTTGTGTAGTTGCTGCTATTGTAAATGCCATCAATAGCGTCTGTAAAGGTTTTATTTAGAATGAATTGAAAATTAAAATTCAAATGAGCGTTGGTTCTGTATTTGAATCCGCCACCAAAAGGGATCGTTGGCTGGAACAATGTATTTACCTTGTGTTCGGAATCGGATATGGTACTTTTATAGTTTAAGATACCTAAACCTGCAGCTATATATGGCGAAAAATGGTTTCCATTACTCTTTTCCGTATAGGCATAATTCAGGAAATTATACTCAAACAAAGCGGTTACATCGTTGTATACAGTTGTAAAGCTAGCCTTGCGATAATCGGACATTGGATTGCTGTAACGACTATCGGATGCGGATAATATACCGATGCTGGCAGCAACTTTTAAACTTACAACTTCACTGAAGTTGGCACGGTAAAATACCTGACCTGCCGGCCTGAAATTACGGGGATCCAGGTGTTGAACAATTTCACCGCTATAGGCTGATAAACCAACGCCCCAACCAAATTCGTGTTTTTGAGCCTTTACGTCTAAACTGTTGTAAATAAAAAAGATAGAGAGTATTACACTCCCTATCTTTTGAATGTAATTAAAATTCATTTTTATCTAAATTTTGGACAAACAACTTTGCCCGGGAATATATAAGTTAAATGAAACCCTGTAACCAGATATAAATCTCTTCTGCCTTTTAGATCTCCGCGCTGGCCGCCAGGCTGTCCGTAAGTACTGATGCCTGTCCAGCCATCATTCTGATCATGAGGCTGCCCCGGATAATATGTTTCAGGATTGCTGCCGTAATGATTATCAACACTAGAAGCCAATTCCGGATTGCTCGTATAAGCTTCATAGGATTTATCAGACATTATTCTGGCCTCATCGCCATATGCGTCTGTAAGCTTTTGTTTATCGTAATACACGCCGGCTACATCATCAAGGTAATCGGTTAATGTAAACCTCCAGCCTATATCAAATGCCAAATCCCACTGTTTGGATAATTTGTATCTGAAACCCAAGCCAATCGGTAAAGCCAACTGGTTTCTGGAATAATTTTTTGGCCCTCCAGGCATACCCTGACCTTCTGTATGAAGATCTTTTAAGTTGATCCATTTGCCATCAGCATTTTGTGCCTGCGGGTTGTGGTGAAAATAAGCCAAGCCAATGAACATGTATGGTGTATAATCAGGCCTTTTGGTATATCTTCTGGTATTGGCAAACAAGTCAATAACAACGTCAAATTTTACTTCGTAAATCTGGTTTCTGAATGACAGGTTTCTGTATAATCTATAAACGTTTTTATTTTCATAATCAGCACTTACGGCATCATCTCCCTTGATCCGGCCATAAGAGATCGTGCCTCTCAGGGAAACGCGGGGTTGTATCCGGTAAAGTCCTGTGATACCTAAATTATATCGGGTAAACTTAATACTTGGGCTTAAGAAGCTGGGACCCGGATCCAGGTCTCCTATATAATTCAT
>NZ_JBQCDF010000278.1:0-2796 GCF_051961495.1 Cytophaga sp.
ATTATCTTCCTTTTGAATACATAGAAATTCCCGAACCCAGGAATACCAAGGTCAGCAGCGACGTATTAAAGAAAGAGGAAGAGAAACTATTGTTTGATCGGCTGCAGGATTCAGACCAATTAATTTTGCTGGATGAAAAAGGCAGTGAATTTACCTCTGCTGAATTTGCTGGTTTTATTCAAAAAAAAATGAATTCTGTGGCAGGTAATTTAATATTCCTGATTGGCGGCCCTTATGGTTTTTCAGAAACTGTTTACAAACGGGCGAACGGAAAAATTGCTTTGTCCAAAATGACTTTTTCGCATCAAATGGTACGCTTGTTTGCACTTGAACAACTCTACAGAGCCTGCACGATCATTAAAGGTGAAAAATATCATCATTAATATTTCGTTTATAAAATACCAAAGCCCCTTACGGGGCTCTGGTAATCTAAACCTCAACAAATCAACAACACATACAATGCGGTTTATTGAGGCTTAACTTTATACTACTGAGGTTTCAATTATCTTGAACGGAATTGAAATTGATTTTTATAATTACGTGCCTGAGGCTTCGCATTTGAAGGATAAGCTTCTTTGTTTGCTTCAGTTTTTACGTATGTATAAGTAGATTTCTTGAAACTGTTTTTGTAGTTACCTGCATCTTCAGTTTCTTTGATTACTTGAGTAACTTCAGTACCATCCTGCGCATCAATTTGCGCCTGAGCTTTAGCAGCTTTGTTTGGATGCTTATAATTGTTAACGCTAACTTGTGGATCATTGCCACCTGCGAATACGATACTTGAAACTGTTACTGCAATTGCTGTTAAAATATATTTAGCTTTCATAATTGTAGGTGTTTAAATTGATATTAATTTTATTTCCTTTAGATATATCAAATTTAACGGGTGCAAGCCCCCCTAAGACCTCCGATTATTTTGGCATTTTTTTATAAGTAGTTTCCGCAGTTTTTTTTACGGGAATTAAAAAACCTTCCAAATCGCTCACTAAAGGCATATTTTTCACTGTGTAGCAACAGAAAATGTTCAGAATTCATTTAGGCTGATATTGAATATCAGTCTGAAAAATGAAAAAAACGTCGATTCTATGAAACAAAAAAAACGCCTTAAAATAGGCGCTTTTTTGAAATGAAAATGATTGAAAAAATGTTTTTTTTATAATGTAACCTCATTGGGTATTTCAATCTCAAAAGTAGTACCTACCCCCTCCTGTGAAATTACATGTATCCTGCCATCCAGTTTTTCGAGGGTTTCCTTTACAATATATAATCCGATTCCAGAACCAGTACTTTGTGAAGTTCCCCGATAAAACATTTTATATATATGTTCAAGATGCTTTTCCGGAATTCCTATACCATTATCTGATATTTTAATCTTCGCTCTTTTCTCAGTAACATAAATATCAATACCTATGGTTTTATTTGTTTCCCTGTTCTTTTGATATTTAATCGCATTAGACAACAAATAACTGATGAGCACATTAATCCTGAACTCATCATTAATAAAGCCAATTTCCTGAATAATATTAATAGAAAACTGAATATCCGTTACATTACAATTGTGCGTTTCTTCAATAACAGCAATTGATTCATGAACGATTTTATTGAAATCAATCTCAGTAAATGTTTTTTCAATACGCGTATTTCTATAGTAGTCGGTTATATTATTAATAAAATAATCGAGCTTTTTAACACTTTCACTTAAATAACTTAAAAGCTTATTTTCTTCTCCTTTACTCTCCGCATTTACCAAACTGAGAATTCCCTGCATGGACTTTACCGGAGCCTTCAAATCATGTGAAGCACTATATGCAAACCGGTTCAGTTCTTCATTGATTTTCCGCAACTCATCATTTTTCATTTTGAGTTGGTTGTTTATGAAATAAAACTGGTATGCATTATCAATCGCCAGCTGCATTTCAATATCATTCCAGGGTTTTTCAAGGTATCGATATACATGCCCTTTATTAATGGCATCTATTACGGCAGAGATATCGGAATATCCGGTCAAAAGGATTCTTACTACAGATGGATATTTAGATATGATTGACGCAAAAAAATCTACGCCTGTCATATCAGGCATACGCTGGTCAGAAATAATAATATGTATATTAGATTCGCGTTCAAGAATCTGATACGCTTCAGTAGTATTGTTTGCTAAGAATATTGAATAGTCGCCTCTAAATTTTGCTTTAAACGAATGTAAATTATTTATTTCATCATCGAGATACAGAATATTAATTCTATCCATTTTTGCCCTTGTTTTTTAAGTAGTAATAACCACATGAGCTGAAGAAAGACAGAAATAGTAATTAATATATCTATATTATTCTATTTACCAGAGAACAGTTTTACGATAATAATTTTTGTCTGATCATAAATTCTAGTTGTGCATTTACACGTAAAAGATCTTTTGTCAGATCTGCATTTTCCTTTCTGAGCGTATAGAGCTCGTGGGCTTGGTTGATATACATTTTCAGTTCTTCTTCATCCCACGGCTTATTAAGATATCGATATATCTGCCCCTTATTGACAGCATCAATCAATGCCTGCATATCTGTATAGCCTGTAAGCAATATACGGATTGGATTTGGAAAGTCTGGAATAATAGATTCTAAAAATTCTACTCCAGTCATGTTCGGCATGCGCTGATCTGTAAGTATAATTTCAATGTCTACTGATTCAAGTATTTTACGTCCGTCTTCTGCAGACTCGGCTGTATATATATCGTATAACTTTCTAAAATTTGCTTTGAATGCTGCGAGGTTATTCACCTCATCATCTATATATAATATTTTT
>NZ_JBQCDF010000279.1:0-3987 GCF_051961495.1 Cytophaga sp.
GGTGCTGCAGGCGCCATTGAAGCAATCATCTGTATTCAGGCAGTACAAAAAGATCAGATTCCCCCTACCATCAACACAGAATCCATTGAAGCAGGCTACGAAAATATGAACCTGGTTCTGAACAAAGCCATTTCCAAGGAAGTAAATGTTGCCATCAGCAATACATTCGGATTTGGCGGTCATATTGCAGCCTTAATGGTGAAAAAAATAAAGAAAATAATTTGATTGTCTTTTTATAGAGGAATAACTAGATTACTTCTGGTAACGTATTCATACTTCAGGAAAAATATCTTTCATGGTAAAGCGTTTTATCCTTTGCATGAATTATAGTTACAGTCTATATAAATTTTATGTATGAAGAAGTTTCTGCTTATTTTATTCACTTATACAATTACCCATACTTTATTATTTTCACAGGATAGCATCCGCCAGAACCTGGGACCGAATATCAACAGCAAATACGATGATATAGGCCCGATCTTATCACCGGATGGTAAAACCATTTATTACGTTATCCAGGGTCACCCTTCCAATACCAAGTCCAACTATTATGACGATGCCGAAGATATCTGGTATTCTGAAATGGATTCTACAGGTCATTGGTCTAAAGCCAGGCACATGGGCAAACCGTTCAATCTGAGACGTTACAACAGCATTGAATCCATCAGTCCGGACGGTAACATCATATACATCCGTGGCGGTTATCAGAATGGTGAATATACAGGCACCGGGTTTTCATACCTGTTCAAAACAAAAACAGGCTGGAGTGATCCGCAGCAATTGGATATTCCTTCTTTTGAAGGAATGAGTAAAGGTGCTTACACATCCCTCTATGTATGCCCGGATGGTAAAACCCTGCTGTTGTCTTTTTCAAAATTTCCGGTGAAGAATTATAAAAATGTTTCAAAGGATGAGATCAATGATCTTTATGTATGTTTTAAAACCGGACCGAACAAATGGTCAAAACCACAGGCAATAAAAAACCTGAATACAAAAACATATACTGAATCAACGCCTTTCGTTGCATCTGATAACGCAACATTATATTTTTCATCGGATCGTCCGGGCGGCAAAGGCGGCCGCGACATATGGATGTCAAAGCGCTTAGATAATACCTGGCTCAACTGGTCTGAGCCCATAAACCTGGATGAACATATAAACACAACCGGCTGGGATGCTTACTATGCACTGGATGCCAAAGGCGAATATGCCTACATGGTTTCAAACAGATCCGGATATGGCTTGAGTGATATTGTACGAATCAAACTTAAAAACAACGAACGGCCAAACCCGGTTGTGCTTGTAAAAGGAAAAGTAGTAAACTCTAAAACCAAGCAACCAATCTCTGCAAGCATCACATACAATTCGTTAACCACGGGCAAAGAAATAGGTCAAGCCATATCAGACCCGGTCACAGGAAATTATAACATGGTTCTTCCTTACGGTGCCCAATACAGTTTCAATGCCAACGGTACCAACTATATTCCGGTATCCAACAACCTTGATCTGACTACCGTAGCTGAGTATAAAGAGATCAGACAGGATCTGCTATTGGTGCCGATTGAAGTAGGACAAACCATTCAGCTTACCAATATCTTTTTTGATATGAGTAAGTCCACGTTACGAAATGAGTCCATCGTAGAGCTTGACCGCCTGTACAATCTTCTTGTTGCCAATCCAACCATGGAAATCGAAATCGATGGACATACCGATAATGTTGGGGATCCGGCATTGAATGTGCAGCTTTCACTGGACAGGGCAACTGCTGTAAAAAAATATTTAGTAGGAAAAGGCATTGCAGAAAACCGCATCCTTGTGAAAGGCTTTGGCGGAGCAAAACCTGTAGCCAGCAATGATACAGAAGATTCTAAGAAATTGAACAGGCGCGTAGAGTTTGTCATTTTAAAACTTTAACACATCATTTAAATTTCTGTTTGTATGCCCTACGTAAATATTAAAATAACAGATGATGGAGTCACTCCCGAACAAAAAGCGGAGTTGATCAAAGGTGTAACAGACCTGCTGCAGAAAGTTCTGGATAAAAATCCTCAGACAACAGTTGTTGTAATCGATGAAGTACCAACAGATAACTGGGGTATCGGCGGAGAAACCGTTACAATAAGACGAAAAAAATAAATTCCATTGGAAAAATCACTGACCGCATATAAAGTTATAATACAACTTTCGAACAATGAGGTGCTGGTGCAGAAAGCAACCATCGGACAATTGAACAATATTCTCAATGCTTTTGAAAAAATATCCGTTGAGGTTGTGATGAACGGTTTAGGCATTGACCTTGTACTGCAGGAATCACCTTTCACCAATATACTTGAAGTACAGCATCAGAAGGGAATACAATTTACCGTTTGCCGGAATACACTGAACCAGAAAAATCTTACCGCCAGTAACTTCCTGCCCTTTGTTACAATAGTACCTTCAGCGCTGGCACATATCATTATTAAACAGCACGAAGGCTGGAGCTATATAAAAGCAGGCAGCTAGTAGAAAGTAAACAGTTGTCAGTAAACAGGCAAGTGACAACTATATATATTACTTTTTTAATGATCAGGTAATTGGCTACCCATTGAAATACTACTAAGCTAAATAAAAACAACATTGACATACCATTGAATAAGGAGGTTCCATAATTACTTCTTAAATGCATATAATTGATCCGGACTGATTCCATAATCCAGCGGTACATCCCAGGTATCGGCCTCAATGAGTTCATCTGTTGGCCGGAAAAAACTCAAGCCAACTTTGATAACTTCCGATTTACAATTCTGTAAGAAACGATCGTAAAAACCTTTGCCGTATCCTACCCGATTTCCTTTGCTGTCAAAAGCCAGCAAAGGCAGCAGCACCAGATCAATATCCTGTTCATGCACAGCAAGCCGTTCAACCGGTTCCGGTATGTTCCATCTGTTTGGAATATAAGTAGTAGACGGAGTAATACAAGTATGCAGCAGATCCTGTCCGTTGGTATCAATGATGGATGTACAGATTTTTATTTCGGGATGTTGTTCAAAAAAGAAATCAATCAGAAAAGAAGTATCTATTTCCGCTTTATCCGGAATAGAAATAAAAATATGAATCACTGTACAGTTCTTCCACAGATCAGATTTGATAAAGGTTTCAGCAATCGACTTGCTGTTTTCCCGTATCTCTCCGGTGGAAAGTTCCTTTCGTTTGCTGGTGTATAATTTGCGTGCAGCGTCTTTATTCATAACAGCACATTTGTATATTGAATGTACAAGGATCCAGCGACTCATATAGCTTTCCGATCAATGCTTCATCGTTCACCAGGAATGTAAATACCGATTCCTGACGCTCCTGCAGTTTTCCGTTCGGCAATATTTTATCACGTATGCCCAATACACTTTTGATCAGGTCTTCATGCTTGCGTTCTTCCGCTTTACGCAATTTTTTTTCAATATCATCCATTTGCTTCAAGGTTTTTGCCTTCTCTGCCTGGGCCCAGCTTTGCAGCGAACCATCAACCGTTGCAGCTATTTCCGTAATGCTGTCAAAAGCCCTGGTAATTTCGTTTACCTGGGTTTCGATTGAAATATCTTCCTGGATGGAACGTGAAACGATCACCTGCTTCAGATCAAATTCATTCAAAAACAATTCAGTAAGACTAACCTTTGCCTTTTTCAGCTTTGTATATTGCTGCCGGGTAATAACTCCGGAAAACATCCGCGGGAAGATTACAGGCAGGAACGTATTATATGCATGAAACACTTCTTTCAGCTGCAGCCAATAGGCAATTTCACCAGGACCGCCAACGTAAGCAATGTCAGGCAGGATGGTGCTTTCATACAACGGACGTAATACCACATTCGGACTGAACCGTTCCGGATGCTGAGCCAGCTCTGCTTTTATTTCTTCTACAGAAAAACGAATATCAGTATTGAGGATAGTAAAAACTTCTCCTTGTCTTTCAATACGTTCCCGGATGCTCTCTTTAATATAAAATAAATTAAC
>NZ_JBQCDF010000280.1:0-8058 GCF_051961495.1 Cytophaga sp.
ACCCCAGCGGGGTCAAATTTTTTTAGCAATCCGCACCCAAGTAATTGGTGCGCGCCTTTCGCGGTGGCGATGGGCGCGCACTATTCATGCTAATTGATCCAGAACAAAATCAATAAAGTACTAGCTATTACATATATTAAGCACAAATGAACAACCTCGATACTCTTAAAACGTAAAACATAGAACTTAGCACTTACCTACCACCATGCAGCAAATCCTGATCCTGGGCATCGGCCGTTCCACTTATTTTCTTTTAGAATACCTGAACCACCTGGCAGCAGAACAAAAAATTCATATAGCTGCTGTTGATGTCCAGCAGGAACTGATTGAAAAAAGAAAGGCAGAGTTCGTTCATATAAAATTTATTCAATCGCAGGTAGACAAAGTCTCCATTGATGCATATGTTGCAGATGCAGATCTGGTGATCTCCATGCTGCCACCCGCTTTTCATTCCTCAGTAGCTGCATTGTGCCTGCAAAAAGGAAAACATTTTTTTACGGCATCTTATGTAAGCGCTGAAATAAAAGCGATGCATGCGGAAGCAGAAAAGCAAGGCTTGCTGTTCATGATGGAATGCGGGCTCGATCCCGGTATTGATCATATGTCGGCCATGGCGCTTATTCATTCCTTACATGACAAAGGAGCAGAGATTACGTCGTTTGAATCATTCACCGGCGGACTGGTTCATCCGTCCTCTGTTAATCCTCCGTGGAACTACAAGGTGTCGTGGAATCCCCGCAATGTTGTGCTGGCCGGACAAGGCACACCTGCACAGTATAAAGAGCAGGGACAGATTAAATATCTTTCGTATAAAGAATTGTTTACACAACCTTCTGCATGGAAAATTTCTGCAACAGATGTATATGAAGGCTACCCGAATCGTGATTCCTTAAGTTATCAATCACTGTATCAATTAGGGCAGGCAAAAACATTCATCCGCGGTACCCTGCGTTATCCGGGCTATTGCAAAGGCTGGAATTACCTTGTACAATTGGGAATAACAGATGATAACACAGTATTGCCGGAAGATGCTGCACGCACAGGCAGATCTTTTTTAGCAAATTTTTTACCGGCAGGAGAAGATGCTCTTGAACAAAAACTTCAAAAAGAATTTGGTGCTGATGTGCTTCCATATATGCGTGTCTTAGGTTTGCTGGGTGATGAGCCGATCACTCCGGCTGCTGCAACGGCTGCACAGATCCTGCAAACCATCATTGAAAAAAAATGGAAACTGCAGCAGGATGATAAAGACCGCATCGTGATGATTCACCGGTTAGGTTATTTATTGAATGGCAAAGAACATACGATACAAAGCAGCCTGCTGGTAGACGGCGATGACGCGGAACGTACGGCCATGGCTAAGACCGTGGGTCTGCCGCTTGCTATTGCCGTTGATTTATTTTTGCAGGGAAAGATTCATTCACGGGGAGTACAGGTTCCGGTTACAGCGGAATTTTACAAACCGATATTAGAAAAACTGAAAGCGTTTGGTATTGTGTTTAAAGAAGAAGATTTCATTGCGTAAACATCAAGAAACGTTATTTTTTTTCGGAAGATATTGGGATGGAAGCATTGAATTGTCGTCTAGTTAAACATGAATGACCCCAGAGGGGTCAAATGTTTATAGAAATAACGTGTAATTTGCAATTATACCGACCCCATCGGGGTCGCACATTTTATTCATACCATTCAAAAAGATATTCGGGTTTAATTCAATATTAAACTTTGTAAGAAATTCCTCATACTCTTGTTTAAATGTTTTTTTGATATGATGCTCTTTTTGATTCATTATATACTGAACAACATTATCCAAAGAAGAGTGACTATACGAAAATGCGCCAAATCCTTCCTGCCATTGAAATTTGAAAGGTGTTAATTTATTTTCTTTAATGTATGTATTAGATGATTTTTTAATTTCCCGAACTAAGTCAGATAAACAACAAGTAGGTTTCATTCCTATTAAAAAATGAATATGATCTGGCATGCCATTTATTGCTATCATTTTTTGATTATTGTTTTGAACAATTGCTGTTATATATCTATATAATTGTTCTTTTCATGAATGTTGAATCATTGATTCACGGCCTTTAACTACAAATACTACTTGAATATAGATCTGCGAAAATGTATTTGACATAATTGTTTAAAAATTAGCTGGACTGTAAAAATGTTATTTATAATTTAATTATTCAAATAGCTACTGCCCCCGCTGGGGTCGGTATTATTACAATTAAATATTTGCTATAAACATTTGACCCCTCTGGGGTCATTTCTAATGAGCATATGATTGTATTTTCTAATATATAGCTGGAAAGAAAAAGTTAATTAATTATAATGAATTGTGTGAATAAGGCGTGCTGACTCCGGAGTAGTCAAAGTAAAATGTCTCTCTTAAGCCCGCCCCTTCGCCGCGGCGAAGGGGGCGCACATTTAGCTGGTAAGCTTTGGTGTGTGAAGACAAGGGAAACCTTGCGTCAGCTGAAATCAGGAGCAAGGCTTACGACATGATTAACCCTTGTAATCAAATACATTGCAGGCTTGCATAAGTATATTTTAAATCAGATTTTTGTAATTAGTTTCCTTCGAAGGAATAATGATTTTTCTATCTGCACCAAAGCAACCTTCACCCGTACTTCAGCCATAGTTCACCCGTACTTCATCCGCAGTTCACCCGTAGTGAAGTCCTGCCAATGCCCACTCAATGCCCATCTGAACCCTATTTGGAGCCTAGTTTCGGAAATGGTTCCTGCATGCGCCAGCAGGGGGAAATGGGGCACAAGGGAAACCTTGCGCCAGCTGGGGGCAGGGTGTCGTTTGAGTAATGCACACAGCGTACATCGTTTGTTTTACCTGTATTACAGAATTTTAAGCTTTTAAAAGGAACCTGATCATTCGCCATGCAGGTCTTAAAACATATTACCTGAAACGTAAAACCTAAATAAAACTTTCTTACTACCTTCGTAACATGATTACTTTATATACAGATGGAGCCTCCAGAGGCAATCCGGGTCCCGGTGGCTATGGAGTGGTTCTGTTGTACAAACAACACCGGAAAGAATTGAGCGGTGGTTTCCGCATGACAACCAACAACCGCATGGAACTGCTGGCTGTCATAACAGGACTGGAAGCATTGAAAGATCCGGGCCATGAAGTACTTATTTATTCCGACTCTAAATATGTAATTGATTCGGTTGAGAAGGGCTGGCTGATGGGCTGGGTAAAAAAGAATTTTAAGGATAAGAAAAACGAAGACCTGTGGCGGCGCTACTTATATGTTTCCAGTAAACATAAGATCCGCTTTCAATGGGTGCGCGGCCATGCCGGCAATGTAGAAAATGAGCGTTGCGATGTATTGGCAACACAAGCTGCAGACGGACCGGGCAAGCAGATCGACTACGGATATGAAACAGAAAGCGGCATGCTGAACAAAGGTCATTTGTCCAATTAAAACAGCATGGCGAACTCCTGGTTTCAGTTCAAACAATTTTTAGTGCAGCAGGATAAATCGGCTATGAAGGTTTGCACCGATTCCTGCGTATTTGGTGCAACTATTCCTGTTGATCAGAAAACTACATCCATTCTGGATATCGGCACGGGTACAGGCCTCCTGGCACTGATGCTGGCGCAGCGTACGGAAGCTGCGATCGATGCTGTAGAAATGCACCACGATGCTGCGCAGCAGGCTGCAGCTAATTTTTTTAATAGTCCGTGGAAAGAACGCTTAACTATTCATGAAGCTTCCATACAGGATTATTTCAAGGTTACTACGAAGCAGTATGGCCTCATTATTTGCAACCCACCTTTTTTTTCTGCATCGCTTAAATCCGGTAATGCATCAAAAGACATGGCCTGGCATCAGTCGCATTTATCTGTAGAAGAATTAATGCAGGTTACAGCTTTCATGCTTAAGACCGATGGAGATGCATACATGCTGATCAGTATCTATGAGGAAGAAAATTTTATTCGTGCCGCAGAAGCTGTAGGATTAAAAACTGTGCGATTTTTATCCATGTATGAGAATGAAAAAAAACTGATCCGTTATGTATTGCATCTACGAAAGGATTCAATACATGCGGGAACAAATGAAATTAAATTTGTGATCCGGAATTCCGGCAATCAATATACAGAACAGTTTACAGAAGCCCTGAAAGATTTTTATCTGCATCTGGACCGCTGATTAAGCTGATTTTTATGATTTCACTGAATGCTTAATTATGAAATTTCAGATAAATTTATCATCAAATTCATTACAGAATGATTAAAGAAATGATGTTGGTTTTAAGGTCTGAGGAAATCAGATCAATCATTTTAATCAGATAAATCAGTGGTACTGACATTAAATCACCGCCAGCAATTTTTCAAAATCAGCATTTGTGTGCGCAGGAAAATTCGCAATGCGGATTGTATTCTCTTTCCAGACTCCATAACCGCTGCCAATAATGATCTGCTGTGCCTTGAGTGATTTTTTTAATTGCCCTGTGTATTCCTCGTCACATTTTAACGTCAGCACCGTGGGTGACTGCACGCTGCTTTCGATCAGCAACGGTTGTAAAGACGGGTGGTTTGAAAAATGCGTATACAAATAACTCATCCGTTCTTTTAAGATCAGGAAATCAATCGGTTTAATTTCTTTCAGCCGTTCTGCAAGCAAATAAATGCCTAAGATATTAGGTGTGTGTGTTGTTTGAAAGGTTGCGCCATTTTCAACGATTCGTTTTAACGAATTAAAATGAATATCGCTGCTGTTGGTTTCGATCTGTTTTATTGCCTGCGGCGAAAGGATCAGTACACCCAATCCGGATGGAAGCCCGAAACATTTCTGCACGGAAGCAAACCAGATATCCGCGTCTTCCCAATTAACGGAAAGGCCTGCCAATGCTGATGTAGCGTCAACGGCAACCAATGAGCCTGAAAATTTTTTGCGTATGGATGTCAATGCATCGCTGGAGAGGAATGTACCATTTGATGTTTCTACAAGCGTTGTGCAGATAATATCTGCAGCAGCATTTTCTGTTTCTGCAGTGTATGTGTTGTGAATATCAAATACACGGCTGATGTGTTCAATTCCTGATTGCCTGGAAACCTCCATCCATTTCTTTCCGAATGAGCCGTTGTAGATATGCAGGAAGGAACGGTGAGCAAAAGACTGTGCCAGTATGGTCCAGCATTCTGTTGCGGAAGAAATGAAATGTACTTTATAGTCTTTGGGTAAGTTGTAATGAGTTTCAAATCTTTCCTGAACCAATGCATACAATTGCATGAATTCAGCGCTGCGGTGATTCATGCTCAGTATACCCGAGGCAATCGCGTCCTGTATGCACAGTTCAATGCCCGGGAATAATTTTGATGGTCCTGGATAGAAATTCAACATACGAAATTACAGTGTTGTAAAATGGTGTACAGCCAGGGAATAGCTTTTCATGCCAAAGCCTGTAATGATACCCATGCAGTTCTTTGCCATCAGGCTTTTGTGTCTGTATTCTTCACGCGCATATACGTTTGAGATATGTACTTCAATAACCGGAGTCTTAATACCTGCAACAGCATCGGCAAGGGCAATGGAAGTATGTGTATAGGCACCGGCGTTGAATACAATGCCGTCATAATCGAAACCAACTTCGTGCAGTTTGTTTACCAGTTCGCCTTCCACATTGGATTGGAAATACGAAAAAGTTACTTGCGGATACGCTTTTTGTAAATCCTTGTAGATGTCTTCTGCAGAAGCCGCGCCATAAATGCCGGGTTCACGTTTGCCAAGCAGGTTCAGATTCGGGCCGTTTAATATCAGTATTTTCATGAAGTAAATATAAGAAGTGTAGAGTGTAAAGTGCAAAGCTCAAACATTTGTTCTGTTTAAAATAGCTCAAATCCCTTAATTAAGAAACGAATTACACTTTACACGTTAAACTCTACACTAAGTTTCTTAGAGAATGAATATCAATTGATAAATTACTGCTTTGTTAAGCTGCATTCATTACCTTTACAGCATGAACTGGAAAATCCTCATCCGTCAGTTTCGGGATTATTTAAAACTGGAACGCTCATTGTCGGGCAACTCCATAGAGGCCTATGAACACGATGTTGTTAAATTTATGCAATATCTGGAAATCAATGAGCCTTCGGTTGGTCCGTTGCAGGTAAAAGGAAAACATATTCAGGCATTTTTAGAATACATTACAGAACTGGGTATGTCTGCATATTCCCAGGCACGTATCCTATCCGGAGTGAAATCGTTTTTCCGTTTTTTATTGATGGAAGAAATCCGCGATGATGATCCCTCGGCTTTAATTGACAGCCCGAAGCTGGGGCGCAAACTTCCCGATACATTATCCTTTCATGAAATTGAAGCGATTCTTAGTGCAATCGATTTGTCCAGCCCGGAAGGTACGCGTAACAGAGCCATGCTTGAAACGCTTTACAGCTGTGGTTTGCGTGTTTCTGAATTAATTGAATTAAAAATATCAAACCTGTTTTTTGACGATGGTTTTATAAAAGTACTTGGTAAAGGCAATAAAGAAAGATTAGTGCCGATCGGTCGTGATGCCCGCAAATACATTGGTATTTACAGGAATGAGATCCGTTGTCATATAAACATTGTAAAGGGAGCAGAGAACTTTGTGTTTTTAAATCGCCGGGGAAATAAACTGACCAGGGAAATGGTTTTTATGATCATTAAAAACCTTACGGCTAAGGCTGGTATAAACAAAACAGTAAGTCCGCATACATTCAGGCATTCTTTTGCAACCCATCTGATTGAAGGTGGTGCCGACTTGCGTGCGGTGCAGGAAATGCTGGGCCATGAATCCATTACTACTACCGAGATCTATACCCATCTGGACAGGGATTACCTGCAGCAGATCATCAGGGATTTCCACCCGCGCAGCTGATAATTCAAAAAAATAGATTCCATTTGTTCTTTTCCACATTCAGTTGAAATTCTTTAATCAGAACACCTCTTTACGTATTTTCGCATATCATTTAAATGCGAAATTGTTTTGTATAAGCTGCTGATCAAACCCATACTGTTTTGTTTTCCGCCTGAACGTGCGCATCACATAACATTCTCTTTTATAAAATTTTTATTCTTTGTTCCCGGCATAAGCTATATATTCCGGCTGATCTATACGGTAAAAGACAAGAAGCTTGAAAGAACTGTATTTGGAATCACCTTTCCCAATCCGGTAGGTCTGGCGGCAGGTTTCGACAAGGATGCAAAAATTGTAGATGAGTTTTCCAGTCTTGGTTTTGGCTTTATCGAAATCGGAACAGTAACTCCGGTTCCGCAATCCGGTAATGAAAAACCCCGTTTGTTCCGTTTACCGGAAGATGAAGCGGTCATTAACCGCATGGGCTTCAATAACGGAGGAATGAAAGAAGTGGCTGCACGTCTCCGGAAACGCAAGTCTAAGATTCTGATTGGCGGAAACATCGGGAAGAATAAAGTGACACCCAATGAGGAAGCGCTTAATGACTACATAAAGGCATTCAATGAACTTTTTGATTGCGTCGATTATTTTGTTGTGAACGTTAGTTCACCGAATACACCCGGCTTACGTGCCTTGCAGGAAAAAGGTCCATTAACGGAAATATTAAAAAGTCTGCAGGAAGTGAACCAAAAGAAACCCGCACCTAAACCAATTCTTTTGAAAATCGCGCCGGATTTGACAAATGAACAACTGGATGATATTGTTGAGATCATTACTGAAACAAAACTTAGCGGTATTATTGCTACCAATACAACCATTTCTCGGGATGGCTTGAGAACCGAAGTGGAGCGTGTGGAGGAGATTGGCATGGGCGGGTTAAGCGGTCGTCCGTTAACGGTTCGTTCGACTGAAGTGATCCGTTATCTGGTAAAAAAATCGAATAATACCATTCCGATTATCGGCGTTGGCGGTATACATTCCCCGAAAGATGCCCTTGAAAAACTGGAAGCCGGAGCTTCATTGATTCAGTTGTATACCGGATTCATTTATGAAGGTCCGGCTTTGGTTGGGGAAATTAACAAGGCGATTCTGAAGAAGAAGTACTAAATACAGAGTACTCAGTACGGAGTAT
>NZ_JBQCDF010000281.1:0-2620 GCF_051961495.1 Cytophaga sp.
ATTATGAATTATGAATTATGAATTATGAATTATGAATTATGAATTATGAATTATGAATTATGAATTATGAATTATGAATTATGAATTATGAATTATGAATTATGAATTTTTATTACTGTATTTTTTAGTTCAATAACTGCAAAGGAGCTTAGTGCCAAAAGCTTGTACGGACGACAAGTTAAAAGTTGTCTATTTACTGATTCCGTTGTATCTTAAATCGAATATATAAACAGATATAATCGCTCATACCTTTACCTGATTGGAAAATCTCAAAACATATATACAGCGGCTCACGACATTTTCACCGGAAAGCTGGAACATTCTCAGCGGGTGTTTAAGGGAACAGGTGTTCAGTAAAGGCGAACGTTTGCTGAAGGAAGGTGAGATCTGTAACGCTATATATTTCATAAGCAGCGGTTATTGCAAGGCATCATACAACCAGGATGGCAAAGAAATGAACACCGCTTTTTATTTTGAAAATGATTTTGCCACGAATACCAAAAGCCTGATTAATGGTACGGAATCAGAGTTTGAAATACTGGCTTGTGAACCTTTACATGTTGTAAGATTTGATAAGGCTGCGCTTTTGCATGCATACACAGCATCCAGGGAAATTGAAACATTGGGCAGGAAAATCCTGGAAGGCATTGTTGCCAGGCAGGAAGAGCATGTAAAAAGCTTTACCTTGATGACTCCTAAACAGCGGTTTGAAAACCTGGTTCGTACCCGGCCGGAATTTTTACAACGGGTATCGCTTACCCAGACAGCTTCCTACCTGGGGATGAGCCGTGAGACCTTGAGCCGCTTGCGCCGCAAATAAATTTTGTGACTTTTGACACAGGTACACCTGTAGTTTTTGCAGGATCTTTGTTGCTCACCATAAAACAGAAACAAAGATGGAAAATTCAAAAATCGTATCCGGATTTATTGAACAGATCTGGAACAAAAGAAACTTTGAAAAATCAGCGGAATATATTCATCCTGATTTTAAAGACCACTCACTACCCACAAGTCTCGCACCCAATGTGGAAGGTATGAAGCAATGGATTCTGAACACAGGGACTTCGTTTGAACACCAGACCATTATTGAAGACCAGATAACAGAAGGCGACAAGAGCGTTGTGAAAATAAAGATGGTTATGAAACACATCGGCAGGTGGCGGGGTTTAGAACCTACGGGCATTGAATTGACTACGGTTGGTTACAGGTATTATAAATTGCAGGCAGGTAAAATCATTGAACACTGGGCGCTGATCGACGGACAGGCATTGGAAAATCAAATTATGAATGCCTCGAAAGGTTGTAAAATTGCTGAATGAGGCAAAGCACAAAATCAACCTTGCAGAATAAATTTCAGATATGTTCCCTGCACCGCTATTCAGGTATGTCATAATACTTGTCAGAGATGCGCAAGCATCCTTCTCCCTTGACTGAAGGGCGGGGTGAATACCCGCGATAAGATATTCAGTTCAGATGATAAAAATAAAATGCGTTTGCCATTCTTTTTTATGGAAAATAGTTATAAATAGTGCGTGATTTAACCATTCAATTCCAATGAAATTTCCCCTGGTACTTTCTGCCTGTTTTTTGCTGTCGTGTTCGAATCGTCCGCTGGATGAACAAACCATTATAAAACACTTGCAGGAAGTACGCAGCGATTCTGCTTATGGGTATTGTCCGCCGGAAGGATATCTAAATAATGAAGAAACAGCGATCCGGGTTGCGGAATCAATTCTTTTCAATATTTACGGTAAGGATCGTATCCTGGAACAAAAACCCTATCAGGTTCATCAGATCGATTCGGTATGGGTGATTAATGGCACGCTCCCTGTTACGTATACCAATGGTGGTACATTTTTTATTGTGCTGAATAAAAAAGATGGAAGAGTAATAAGCGTGAGCCATGGAAAATAACATGTTACCAATGAAATTTTGTATACTCTTATTTTTCCTGCTCATCCGGATTTCGGCATTCGGACAAGTGGATTCATTTTTTATGAAATATACCTTATTACAAACGGTGCCTGACCAATCTGTTGCTGTATATACAGGGAACTGGAATGATTTTAATCCGGATTCGGCAGCAGAAAGAAATTCATTTCTTGAACTGATTATGACATTCAATAATAACCGGAATACCATCCTGCTGAACACAACGGATTACATTATCAAAACACTCGATTCGCTTGCTTTAAGCCTGATCAAAATCAATAATAAAAAATCTGCAGTGTATGTAGTTATGAAAGTGAAGGAGAATAGCCATCTGGGAGAGCATGGGGCTTATGAAGCGTATAAAACCATTCATGAAATCTACGATCTCAAATCACATAAACAATTGTTCGCTGCTGTAAGTAAATATGAATACAGGGCTGATTATACGGAATATTATGATTCCACTTCAACGTATTCGACGACAGCGTATTTTTACCGGTACGATTTTTCATTGTCTCAGGAAAGCAAAATCAGTATCGGAAAAACGAAGACGATGCTTAAGGTTTCTGAAGAAGGCGCTGCCATCAATACAGAAAATTCATTTCCGCATTACTGCGATTGCCTGCTTCCGGATCACAAGGAAGGAATGTATGTATATCGTAACGGAAAATACCGATATAAAAATGCT
>NZ_JBQCDF010000282.1:0-7224 GCF_051961495.1 Cytophaga sp.
TACCAGATCGACGAAGTGCCAGTAAAGACCAACTTTTTCAACCATTTCGTATGTGCCGATTCTTTCATATGTTCCGTATGATACGTTATAGAATACAAGGATGTTAATAATTACACCTGATAACACGTGTGTTCCGTGGAAACCAGTAATAAAGAAGAATAAATCAGCAAATAATCTAGGACCGTATTCGTTCTCAATCAGATTCGCGCCGAATATATGGCGAACTGTGCCATCCGGGTCGTTTACAATCAAGCCTTCAGGAGAGCCCTGGATGAAAATTGTCCATTCCCAAGCCTGGCATGATAAGAATGCAATACCACCAAGAATTGTCCATAACATCCATTTCTGAACGTCTTTTTTGTCGTTACGGTGACCAGCTTCAACGGCCAATACCATTGTTACAGAAGAAAGGATCAAAATAAACGTCATTAAACCCACAAATACCAGTGGAGCGTTAACGTGGAAAAAAGGAATGTGTGTGAATACTTTTTCAGGAATCGGCCAGTACTGTACAGATGCTTTAAACGCATCTACAGCACCTGTATAGGCATCGTGAGAATAACGTGAAAAACCATACGTAATCAATAAACCAGAGAAAGTTAATGCATCTGATAATAAAAAGAACCACATCATTAGCTTACCATAGCTAGCTTTCAATGGTTCTGCATCTCCTGCCCACAGGGCCTTGTTTTCTTTTTCGTCGATAACTGCCGTTGCCATAAATTATATTTAAATAATAAATTAGTCTTATTTCTAATTATTCACCAGTAAAAATACAAACAAATAAATCCAAAGCAAATCTAAAAAGTGCCAATAAGTTGTGCACATCTCAATTTGTAATAGATTTAAAGAACTCACCTTCCCACTAGCACTTGAGTATAAAACAATTAGGAGATAAATTAATCCGGTGATTAAATGAAAGCCGTGCAAACCGGATAAAATATATACGAAAGATCCTGCCGGATTTGAATAACGGCCGCCTAAATAGACGTTTTCATCCACTAATTGCCCCCATCCTTTCACTTGCATGTATAGAAATACAATACCCAAAACAATGGTTGCAATCAAAGCCATATTGATCCGTGAAGTGTTGTTGTTCTTGGCTGCCCAATAAGCTACCTGCATGGTTACACTGCTTAATAAAATAACAGCCGTACTCATCGTAAACATCGGCGGTAAATCAAATTTCAGCCAATCACCATCTGTACTGCGCACCAGATAAGCACTGGTAAATGCTGCAAATAACATAATGATCGTTACGATAAATAACCATAGCAAAAACTTCTTCGGATGTACCGTGAATGTTTGCTCATGCGTATCATTTAATTGAATTTTTTCTTCCATGACAGTTATATAATTTATTGGATTTTATCTAAAACAAATGCAATCTGAACAACCGGTAAATAAAGAAATGAGCCAAACATCAGCATCAGCGCAGACTTCACCGTGCATTCTCTCCACAAATAAACCGTTTGTAAGAAGAATAATGTTCCACAAGCCAATGCTATGTAAGCAGATGTAATACCGGACATGCCAAACATAAATGGTAAAAAACCCAGGGGTAGCAAACATAATGTATACATCATGATGATTGTTGCTGTACGCTTGTTTCTGCCTTCTTGCGTAGGCAGCATTTTTATACCTGCTTTTTTATATTCATCATCCAATACCCAGGCAATCGCCCAGAAATGTGGAAACTGCCAGAAGAACTGAATAGCAAATAAAACACCTGGTTCCCAACCATATTCCCCGGTGACAGCCAACCAGCCGATCATTGGAGGAAAAGCCCCTGGAAAGGCTCCGATAAATACAGAAATTGGTGAAATCTTTTTTAAAGGAGTATAAACAAATGAATAAAGAACCAATGAAATAAGCGATAAGATCAATGCGTTCAATGTACTGAAATAGCCTAGTATAAATATTCCCAGAATAAGAAAAAATGCCGATGCCAGAATAGCTTGTTTCAGGCTTATAGTTCCCATCGGTAGCGGCCTGGAAGAGGTCCTGTTCATTAATTTATCTGAATCTCTTTCAATGATCTGATTGATAATATTCGCAGATACAGTGATACAGAAGCCCCCGGCTAAAAACAATAGCAGGTTTAACCAATCCACCTTTCCGCGTTCGGCCAATATATAGCCCATTCCCGAAGAGAATGCCACGGTCGAGGTTAACCTGAATTTGGTTAATTTAAAATATGCATGAATGAGAGAAGCCAAGGACTGTTCGATATATATATTTCGGGTACGCAAGTTACACACTCCTTCTGTTTTGTCCTACCATAAATCTAAAAACAAATGCTATTTGTGCACCTAATAAAACCGTTGCCAGCAGCAAGTGTAAAGGCTGTGCCCAGGCAGGCAATGCAAAATAAGCAAGAATTATTCCTGCCAGTATTTCAACTCCTATAATGTATGTAATAGCAAGCGCATGCTTGTAAGCTTTCGCATAGGTATCCCTGTTTAGATATAAAACATACGTAAAATAAAGGGTTGCCAGCGTCAGTAAAATAGAATAACTTCTATGGATAATGAAAATACTGCCAATGCTATCGATCCATGTTTCCTTGTGTTCATAAGACAGTGCAAATGAGATGATATCAATCTCCTCACGTACTTCTGTACCAAGGAAGATCTGTAATGCAGTCATAAAAATAAACACCCACATTACCCAGGTATATTTTTTAGATACTATCCCCTGTTCAAACCCTTCATAAACGCCTTGTAGAGCAAGCTTCGCTTTATGAACTTCAATGAATAGATAAATCAATATGCCCAAAATTAGCAATGCTACAGCCATGTGTAGTGTAATCATGATTGGCTTTAAAAATGAGAATACTAATTTAGCACCTAAAACACCCTGGAAGCCCATCAGGAAAACTAACAACAAAGACAGCCAAAAGAATTTTGGCTTGGTTTTAATGAATTGTATAGCATATAAACATTGAAAGAAAACGATTACCCCCCCAAGAGCTCCGATCAATCGGTTTCCATATTCAGTCCATGTTTTGTATACATTAAACTCCGCCGGATGGCCTTGCACCGCATATTTTTCTTTATAGTCTGCTGGTAGCTGAGACTCTTCCGTTGGCGGCATATAATTCCCGAAACATTTCGGCCAATCCGGGCACCCCATTCCCGATCCCGTACTACGTACAATACCACCAGCAAGAATAACCAGATAAATGGTAATTAACGTAACAAGTACAATGATGTAAAATCTGTTAATACGGCTCATAAATAGGTACTTAATTCTTTGTACTAAATAAAAAAATCCAAAAGGGTTAGTAAGACTAAAAAATCTGAACTAATACTTTTGGATTGAAATAATATATTAAGAAAAAGACCGACCCTGAGGTCAGTCTTTTCTATTAATTTTCGTCTGTTTCTCCTGGAAGATTAGATTCAGGAGTTTTAGAGAACGGTACTGTCTGAGGAATGAAATCTTCAGCTGCACCTGGCTTGCTGTAGTCATATGGCCAACGATAGACAGTCGGGATTGCTCCAGGCCAGTTACCATGACCAGGGTTAATAGGTGTAGTCCACTCTAATGTATTTGAGCTCCATGGGTTCAGTGTAGATACTCTACCTTTAAACATGCTATAGAAGAAGTTAAAGATGAAGATAAACTGAGCTACAAATGTTACGATTGCCGCAATACTGATCAATTCATTTAAGTCAGTGAATGTGCTGAATGCATCGAAACCTGTCCATGAATAATAACGTCTTGGGAAACCCGCAATACCGATGTAATGCATTGGGAAGAAGATCAAATATACACCGATGAAAGTCAACCAGAAGTGGATATAACCTAAACGGTCATCCATCATACGACCAAACATCTTAGGGAACCAGTGATAGACACCCGCTAACATACCAAAGAAGGATGCAGATCCCATTACAATGTGAAAGTGAGCAACAACGAAGTATGTATCGTGTAATTGAATATCAGCAGCAGAGTTACCTAATACGATACCAGTTAAACCTCCGGAAATGAAGAATGATACAAGACCGATAGAAAACAACATCGCTGGAGTAAAGATGATATTACCTCTCCATAATGTCGCAATGTAGTTGAAGGCCTTCACCGCAGATGGTACAGCAATGATTAACGTAAGGAACATAAATATTGATCCCAGGAATGGATTCATACCTGTCACAAACATATGGTGAGCCCATACAATGAAAGATAAGAACGCAATCGCTACGATAGAGAAGATCATCGCTTTGTAACCGAAGATTGGCTTGCGGGAATTAGTAGCAACGATTTCAGAAGTAATACCTAATGCAGGCAGTAATACGATGTAAACTTCAGGGTGACCTAAGAACCAGAATAAGTGCTGGAATAGAATCGGGCTACCGCCCTCATGATGCAAAGCTTCACCACCGATATAAATCTCAGATAAGAAGAAACTTGTTCCGAAACTTCTGTCAAATATTAAAAGAAGCGCTGCAGAGAATAAAACCGGGAATGATAATAAACCGATGATCGCAGTAATGAAGAACGCCCAGATAGTTAGAGGAAGACGTGAGAACGTCATACCTTTTGTTCTTAAGTTGATAATAGTTGTTACATAGTTCAAACCACCAAGCAATGTTGATGCAATAAATAATGCCATTGCAACCAACCATAATGTCATACCCAGACCTGAGCCATTAACAGCTTGTGGCAATGCGCTCAATGGAGGATAAATAACCCAGCCACCGGATGCAGGCCCTGTTTTGATAAACAGAGAAATCATCATGATTGTACTTGATAAAAAGAAGAACCAGTATGAAAGCATGTTCAGGAAGCCTGACGCCATATCACGGGCACCAATTTGAAGCGGAATCAGGAAGTTACTGAATGTTCCGCTCAAACCTGCAGTCAATACAAAGAATACCATGATCGTACCGTGCATGGTAACCAGTGCAAGATAAAATTCAGGATCCAATTTACCATCAGCCTGAATCCAATCACCTAACAATGGTTTTAACCATGTTAGATCAGCATCAGGAAAACCTAATTGAAGACGGAATAAAACGGATAATAAACCTCCGATTACAGCCCAAACAATACCTGAAATTAAATACTGTTTAGCAATGTACTTATGGTCTTCACTGAATACATACTTACGAATCCAAGGCAAATCATGGTGATCGTGTTCGTCGTGTGCATGAGCATCAGATAAAGAACCAGAGTGTGTAGCCGACATATTATTTATGATAAATAGTTATTAATTCAAATTAATTATGATGCTTCTTAGTGCGCCTTCTTAGTTACAACAGCCGTAGCAACAACTGTACTATCAGCAGAAACAACTGTTGAATCTGAAGGTGTAGCAGGTTGAACGACTTCAGGCTTAGTCAAGAATTCCTTTAAATATTTCTCACTCAAAACTTTTGGAGCTTTTGTAGAAACATATTCAGCATTCAATGAAGACCATGTCTTTTGAGAAGCTTTCCATTTTTCATATTCTGCTGGTTCATCAACAACAACAATAAAACGCATTGCATAGTGACCACGTCCACAAACTTCTGTACAAGCCAGTTCATAGTTAAAGTTTGGATTGCCAGTTTTTTCACGCATTTCTGCAGTTGAAATAGTTGGTTTAAACCAGAATTTTGTTGGCATGCCCGGAACCGCATCCATTTTCACACGGAAATGAGGAAGGAATACAGAGTGGATTACATCACGGGAACGGATATGTAATGAAACGTTTTTACCTTTTGGAAAATGCAGCTCCATTGGAATAAAGTCATCGAAGCTTGCAGTATCATTAAAATCAATACCAAACTCATTTGTAGCATCAATTTTTCTATAGTGGTACTTACCTAATTTACCATCTGCACCAGGGTATCTCACCTGCCATGCAAACTGCTTACCCATAATTTCAATTACTTCAGAGTTTTCAGGTGCAGGAGATGTAATTGCATGCCATTCTTTATAACCATAAACTACGAAACCAGCCATGATCACTGCAGGAATGATTGTCCAGATACGCTCTACAGTATGATTGTCCGGATAGAAATATGCTTGCTTTCCTTCTTTAAAACGATAGATGTATGGAAAGAAATATAACAAAGAGTTCGTCAATAAAAACGCCACTGTTAATACGGCCATGATTACCCAGAACAATAAATCCGTTCTTACACCATGCTCAGAAGCAGCTTCAGGTAAGAATTTATCACGGGCAGACATGAATGATAAATAGAACGCTAAAACACCCAGTACAAATACTACGACAAATAAAAATGAATTTATCGTGTTACCAACGCCTACACGTTTTTGGTAACGACCATTCATCACGTTCGTTAATACACCAATTCTAAATATCAAATAAAGTATTGATAGAATTAATGCAAGTGCTACAATTATAACTACATTCATTTTATATATAAAGTTTTGTAATGGCTTTAATTAAAATACATCATGATGAATACTTTCTTCGATCATTGGGTGATGTTTTGCAATCAGGTTCAACTTAGCTAAAGCTGTCAACACCATGAACAGGAACACACCAACGAAGATCATACCTAAACCTAATTCCATAAATAAGAATATCCCATCTAAGCCACCTTCCTGCTTCAATACCGGAGGCGTCGTGATCATGTAGAAATCAAACCAGTGACCTAAGATTACAACCACACAAACAATTTTTAACATGATGCCAAGTCTCTTCGAACCTCTGGTCATCAATACAAGGAACGGAAAGAAGAAGTTTAAGAATAGCGTCAGGAAGAATATCGGTGTGTATGCATCTGTTTTCAAACGCTGTACAAAGTATCCTACTTCTTCAGGAATGTTTGCATAATAGATCAATAAGAATTGTTCAAACCAAACGTATGTCCAAAAGATAGAGAATGCAAAGATGAATTTACCTAAATCATGTAAGTGGTTTTCATTTACGATTGCCAGGTAACCATTTTCTTTCAATACAACAATGATCAAAGTAACGAATGCCAATGCAGTTACAAACCAGCTCGCGAATACATACCATCCAAACATTGTACTGAAGAAGTGAGGATCCATAGACATAGCCCAATCCCAAGCACACATAGATGATGTAACACCAAAGAAGATTAAGAAAAATGCCGAAGTAATAGTACTTTTATGCCACCATTTAACATCTGCTGCAATATCTTCATTTTTCTGATACTTACGTAAAGTAGTCCAGCTGAATAACCATAAACCGAAGTAAACAAATGTACGACCAATAAAGAATGGTACATTAAGGAATGCTTT
>NZ_JBQCDF010000283.1:0-8567 GCF_051961495.1 Cytophaga sp.
TGGTGTTTTTATAATAATTAGTTCACTGAATCTGTTTCAACAGAGATTTCATCAAGACATCCAAAGCAGCAGTTGTCTGTGTATCGATTTCTTTAGCTGCAGAAATTTTACTCCGCGCTCCCTGGATCAATACTTTTGCCTGCGGATCAAGTTCCTGCTGAATCAATGTTTTCATAATCAGATCGAGCGATTCAAAAGCTTTATCGCCCAGACTGGATGCCACAATGATTGCGCACGGCTTTCCAGAAAATACAGTAGTTGCAACTGTCCATTCCAACGCATTCTTCAAAACCGCCGGGATGCTGAACACATATTCAGGAGTGCAAATAATAACGCCGTCCGCATTTGTCACTGCGCTTATAAACTCCTGAACACTCACTGGCAGATTTTCTGCGAGGTCCGGATTAAAATGTGGTAATACTGAAAGATCAAATGATACATTCAGGTCAATACAATCTGCATAAACAGCTGCCAGATGCTGCAGGATCCTTTCATTCGCCGAGCCTTTTCTCACACTTCCGGAAAGGGCCAGAATATTTTTTTTATTTGCAGTACTCATTTCCAAATCAAACCATTTTCATTCAAAAAATAAACTGATGCGGATAAATAATTCCGCCTCTGTATTATTATTTTGAGTTCTATCAATGCTTTTTTAAATTGAATGAATGAAAACATTCAAAGCAGTTATTCAGAAGTTTGAGAAGAATGGTGAAAAAACCGGATGGAGCTTTATCTATATTCCCATAGATGTTTCTGAAGCATTGGCTCCGGGCAACAGGAAAGGTTTTCGGGTAAAAGGTACACTTGACAAATTTGCTATCGAGGGTGTTGCTCTTATCCCCATGGGTGATGGAGAATTCATCATGCCCATCAACGCAGGCATGCGTAAAGGCACGCATAAGGCTACCGGCAGTACATTAACGGTACGTATTGAATACGATCCGAAAGCATATGAATTAAACGCTGATTTTATCATGTGCCTGGAAGATGTTCCCCGTGCACATGCTTATTTTAAAGGTCTCACAAAGTCTCACCAGAACTATTTTTCAAAGTGGATCGATTCCGCTAAAACAGAAACAACCAAATCCAAACGAATTACGCAATCCATACAAGCCCTGGAAATGCATTTGAGCTATTCAGAAATGATACGGATGAATAAGGGAGAAAAATTATGAATTATGAATTATGAATTATGAATTATGAATTATGAATTATTTGATCTTTTTATTTCTTTATATAAAATAAAAGGTCCGACATTACATCGAACCTTTCATTCATAATTTATAATTTATAATTTATAATTCATAATTATAATTACCATCCCAGCAGGTAAGCAAAAATCAGCGGCGCCACAATTGTAGCATCCGACTCCACAATAAACTTAGGTGTATTGATATCTAATTTACCCCAGGTAATTTTTTCATTCGGTACAGCTCCTGAATAAGATCCGTAAGAAGTAGTTGAATCAGAGATCTGGCAGAAATAACTCCAGAACGGAATATTCTCCATTTCCATATCCTGGTATAACATTGGTACCACGCAGATCGGGAAATCACCGGCAATACCGCCGCCAATCTGGAAGAAGCCCACGCCTTTGCCTTCAGAGTTTTTCACATACCAGTCAGACAACCACATCATGTATTCAATACCAGACTTCATCGTTGTTGGCTTAAATTCACCTTTGATACAGTATGAAGCGAAGATATTACCCATGGTGGAATCTTCCCAGCCCGGTACAATGATCGGAAGGTTTTTCTCAGCTGCAGCAAGCATCCAGGAGTTCTTCGGATCGATTTCATAATATTGTTCAAGCTCTTTGCTCAACAACATTTTGTACATGAACTCATGCGGGAAATAACGCTCGCCTGCTTTATCAGCATCGTTCCAGACTTTATATAAATGTTTCTGTAATCTTCTGAATGCTTCTTCTTCCGGAATACAGGTATCTGTAACGCGGTTGTAATGATTTTCCAACAAATCCCATTCATCCTGCGGACTTAAATCACGGTAGTTTGGTACACGCTTGTAGTGTGAGTGCGCAACCAGATTCATGATATCTTCTTCCAGGTTTGCGCCTGTACAGGAAATAATCTGAACTTTATCCTGACGGATCATTTCCGCCAAAGACTTACCCAATTCTGCTGTACTCATTGCACCGGCAAGAGTAATCATCATTTTTCCGCCTTCTAATAAATGCGTTTCATATCCTTTTGCTGCATCTACTAAAGCCGCTGCATTGAAGTGCAGATAATGTTCCTGAATGAACTTGGAAATAGGTCCTTTTGACATATTTATTTGAATGTTAAATAGAATAATAGCCTGCAAGTTACACCATTCTATTGAAAACTTATAAATATGGGCCAAAACCTATATTATTTAATCATTACCCCTTGAAAATGAGAATTGTTGAGGATTTGGATTATTGGATTAAGGCAAAATTCGAACTAGACGTGTGCATGCATTTTAGATCTAATGATTGAACCGTTTAAGACTTAAATTTATATTAAAATCATTTTTTGATTCTGAAAAGAAATATTAGCTCAAAGATTGGTGTTTTATAGTCAGGATAAATAGGATTCTTAATCCCAATTTTACCATAATCCTGTAAATCCCAATCCAGACAATAGTGTTGAGAATTAATTCATCATTCATCATTCATAATTCATAATTAAAACCCTGTTTTTGCGTAATTTGTATCTGCATGTGAATTGTTTAAACCATGCCGTATTTATGGAAGGACAAATTAATCCGGAAAACTGGAAAGATATATTTTCAGATACTTTATACATCATTACAGACCCGAATGGCGTAACAGCAGCCCCACTTGTTGCAGAAAAAGGTAAACCTGTAGCTACAGAAGCTGTTGTTGAAGCTCCTAAAACTGCAATACCTGTTACCCCTGCAGCACCAGCTTCACCTGCTATTCCAAAGACTCCGGCTATACCCTCTATTCCTGCCGCACCATCCGCAGCAGTGAAAGAACAGGCTGTACCTAAAGCTGCAGAACCGGTTGTATTAAAACCAAGCGGCAAATACAGCAATGGTATTCTGATACTCATGCATGCATCCTATACAAACACTCCTGCTCAACTCGAAATGCTGGGCAAGATCGTTAAAGCGGTCCAGCTTGATTATGCAGACTGCGGTGTGCTGCAAACAACACATCCGGTTTCACTAAAAGACATTGAAACACTGAAGCCACGGATTATTTTATCTTTCGGTTTACCTGCTGATGCATTCACGCCTCGCCTGCCGAAAGATTTGTATGCCATACAAAAACATAATGCCACTACAATCCTTTTAGCAGATTCCCTTGCCAAACTGGAAACAACCGTGGCGCTAAAAAGCAGCTTATGGAATGCCATGAAAGAAATGTTTGGCATCAAATAAGTACATATCAAATTTAATTAATTACATACGTACACCCACTTCCTCAATTTAACATGAGCAGAAATCTGTTTTTATGTATCGCTTTATTTTTTACAGTTACTGTATACGGTCAATCCAATGCAGAAGTATTTGATTACGGTACGTTTGAAAATAATGTATACACCAATTCTTATTTTAATTTAAAAATCGATGTGCCACCAACATGGAAGGTGCATTCAAAAGAACAAACCGATACCATCATTTCAAAGGCGATGAAAAAGATGACCGACAAAGATGCCACCCTAAAGCCTTTGTTTAATCCTAAAGATATCAAAGATGCAGTATTAATAATGGCTAATCAATACCGGATCGGTGCGGCTGTAGATTTCAATCCGGGTTTTGTGATCATGGCTGAAAATATCATGGATTATCCGGAAATTGAAACCGAAGCAATGTATCTGGGCCAGGTAAAAAAATTATTACTCCGCACAAAATCCAATTACGTGATCAATGATAAGATCAGTAAAGAAAAATTTAACGGAGTCACTTTTTATAAATTTTCTCTTTCCCTAAAGAACGCTGGATCTGTAGAAATAAAACAAACCTATTATTCATTATTGAAAAAAGGATTTAGTCTTGGTATCGTTACCACATACAACACCAAGGCTCAGAAAAAGGAATTAGATAAAATTCTCAAAACGCTTCAGATTTCGAACTAAATATTATACAAACCGGTTATTTCTTTTGTAATCTTTATCTGTATACCATTATGAAAAAAAGTCTTCATGCAGTTTTACTTCTTTCAACAATCATTATTGCTGTAGCATTTTCTTATCCCGCAGAAAAATTGATCGAGCCGGCGCAACTTGCGGCAGTATTGCAAAACCCCGCTGCTAAGAAGCCTGCCATATACAACGTTGGACCGATGGCTATGATTCCGGATGCCGTGCTGATTGGAGAAACCATTAATCCTGCCAATCAAACAAAAATAAAAACTGCTTTGAAGGATGTTCCCAGAGACAAAGAGATTGTTATTTATTGCGGATGCTGCAAAATAGAAGACTGCTGGAACATTCACGAAGCAAGTACCATTTTAACAAATATGGGATTTACCAATTTTAAAATTCTGAATATAAAAACGGATTTTAAAACAGATTGGTCAGACAAAAAATATCCTGTAAAATAAAAAAACAAGGAGCACGCCGAGCCGGTGATCCTTGTTCATGCATATAAGCGGACTACTTATGCAACTGCAATTACCTTTGCACCAATACTAACCTGCGCCGTAGAATCAAGATCCATTTTATAATGTACAACAATCGCATTGGTATACCTTCTTATTACTGGCAAGATTTCTTTTAAACGTTCCTTGTTATTACTGTTCATCAGTATTTCGATAAATGATTCATTTGTCCATTTAACTAATTTTAATTCTTTTTCAACTTGTTCCATGTAGTAATGTTTATGTTAAAAGATCTTTTATGCATACATTAAAGTAAAGTGACTTCTTATGTATACCAGATTTAATAACGGATTCAGCGTTTGCCCGGATGAAAAAAAATCAAATAAGTTATCCCCATTTTTACAATAATGCTACATGTCAATTACATGATTTGAATTTCATTCCTTATCTTTCAGTAAGCTGAATTTTCTATACATTCATTTGAAATAATTACATACTATGTACACCGGCTTACTCACGCATGTCCGTAAATTCATATCACTTACACCTGAGGAAGAAATGTTGCTTTCAGGATTTTTTCAGTACAGAAAAGTATCAAAAAAGGAAAACCTGCTGCAGACCGGCGATCCCTGTAAACAGAATTACTTTGTATTGAAAGGTTGTCTGCGCTTATTTTTTATTGATGAAAAAGGTGTTGAACAGACCACGCAATTCGCAATCGAAAACTGGTGGATGAATGATTACATGGCTTTCCAGAATCAGCAGCCGGCAAACTTTTATATCCAGGCCGTTGAAAATACCGAATTACTGAGCATTTCCTTTAACGAACAGGAACAGTTGTTTAAAGCACTGCCGGCAATGGAACGTTATTTCCGCCTGGTTTATCAGAAGGCAGCAGCGGCAGCACAAATACGAACTAAATACCAGCATACATTTTCAAAAGAAGAACAATACCTGAATTTCAGCCGCAGCTTTCCGGATTTTGTTCAACGTGTTCCGCAATACTTATTAGCGTCCTATTTAGGATTCACGCCTGAATATTTAAGTGAAATCCGTAAAAAGAATATTTCTTAAACCAGTTTAAGTTTTTCCTGAAAACCAGCTCCTAGTTTTGTTCTATACTAAAACACAAAACATATGGAAAAGAGATTAAACATGGAAGCATTGCAGCCAACCGCATACAAGGCCATGCTGGGTTTGGAAGGTTATTTACAGACAACAGCATTAAGTAAGTTGCATAAGAATCTGATCAAAACACGCGCATCGCAGATCAACGGTTGCAGCCATTGTCTGGATATGCATACCAAAGAATCCATTAAAAGCGGTGAAACGTTACAGCGTTTGTTTGTATTAAGCGCCTGGAGAGAAACAGATTTATTTTCACCTGAAGAAAAAATCATACTGGCACTGACAGAAGAATGTACGCTTATTCATCAGCATGGGGTATCTGATTCTGTATACAAGAAAGCCGTTGAGACCTTTGGTGAGACTTACGTAGCACATATCATTATGGCGGTAGTAGCGATAAACGGATGGAACCGGATAGCGATCAGCACACACATGCAGCCAACAGCTGAATAGAAAAATAAAAAGGTCAATACGTGTATTGACCTTTTTATGCTTATATGTTTTTCGTTTATTTTTTATCGACACTGATCCGCCAGATGGTATTGGCTGCATCATCAGCCACAAGCATAGAGCCATCCTGCAATACCGTAATGCCGACAGGCCTTCCGTATACTTCGTCGGCATTCGCAATAAAGCCTGTTAAAAAATCTTCCGCGGGACCAGACGGTTTCCCTTGGTCAAACGGCACGAATACTACTTTATAGCCGGAGAAAGATGACCGGTTCCAGGAACCATGCTGGCCGATAAATGCACCATTGCGGTAATGTTCAGGAAACATTGTATGCTCATAAAAAGCAAGTCCCAGCGATGCAGTATGTGCTCCCAGTGATACATCAGGTACAATGGCCTTTTTTACCAGATCCATGCCCTTGCCTTCCAGTCTTGGATCAACGTGCTGCCCCCAGTATGAATACGGCCAGCCATAGAAGCCACCTTCTTTTACACTGGTCAGATAATCGGCCACCAGTTCATCTCCCAACTCATCGCGTTCATTTACAACCGTCCATAATACATGCGTACCTGGAGCCCAGGCCATCCCTACAGGATTACGGATACCTGATGCATATACTCTTTTACCACTGCCATCCGGATTCATTTCAAGTATATTCGCACGCATGACTTCCTGATCCATGCCATGCTCACCAATGTTACTGGAAGAACCCACCGTGATGTAAATTTTTGAATCATCCGTATTGGCAATAATGTTTCTTGTCCAGTGATTATTATAGCCATCTGCAGGCAGGTCTGTGATCTGTTTACCTTTCACAGTAATGGATGTTTGTCCGCGTGTATACGGGAATGCAACAACACCATCGGTATTGGCAACATAAAATGTATTTTCAATCAGCAGCATACCCAGCGGCTGATTTAGGTTTTCAAGAAATACTTCGCGTACATCCGGAAGCCCGTCTTTATTTGTATCACGGAAAAGCGTGATGCGATCGGCACTTCCATCCGATAGTTTTGATTTTGAATTACCGCTGATAAACGAGGCTGTTTTTTTTATAAATCCCTTGGTACCCGATTCAGCTACCAATACATCACCATTCGGCAATACGTAGATCCACCTGGGATTCTCAAGCATATTGGCGTATTTCTGCACAACGAAACCTTTGGGCGCTATGGGTGTTTGTCCTTCTTTCCAACCAATCGCTTTACTGAATTTTTTAGCGGACTCAGTAGCAAAGGGTTTTGGAAACGTATCTGTTACATCACTGTCAAGCGTATCATCTAAGGTTACCGCTGTTGCCTTTTCTCCATGATTGGTGCATGAAATCAAAAAACTTAAAAAGAGAACTGAAAAAAAAAGCTGTTTCATAGGGGCTATGTTTGAGATGCTGTTTTTCATGATGCATCACCATTTTAAATTACGTAATTTTAATCAAACAAAAACATCCGGAGAAGTTTTTTATTATACTTCAGTTTTATGACACAAATCGCACTAGGTATGGCCGCCATTGGCAGGCCACAATATATAAATATAAAAACCGCTGATAGTTTACAGAATCCCGATAAAAATGCTTTGCAAACCCATGCACTGCAACTGTTGGATACGGCTTACCAACTTGGCATACGCCATTTTGATAGCGCACCGGGATATGGTATTGCAGAAGAAATACTTTTGGACTGGGTCAGAAAAAGAAACTATTCAGATATTGGAATTTCTACAAAATGGGGATATATCTATACAGCAAACTTTGAAAAAAATCCTGAGCAGCATGAAGTAAAAGAACATTCATTGCAAGTGTTGAAACAACAATGGACATATTCAAAACAGCTACTTCCCCATCTGAATATGTACCAGATACATTCAGCTACGCTTGATAGTGGTGTATTGGAAAATACAGACGTGCTCGAAGAATTGACTGCAATAAAAAACACGTTTCATATACAAATCGGCCTCACAACAAGTGGTGTACAACAAAACGAAGTGATCAAAAAAGCACTGGCGCTTACTTTTGGCGGCAAGCCAATCTTTACTGTGTTTCAGGTTACCTATAATGTATTTGAACAAAGCATTGGGGAAGTTATTGAATTGCTGCATGCAGCCAACGCTACGATCATCATCAAAGAATCCCTTGCCAATGGGCGTGTGTTAAGAGGTCAGGCGAATGATACTTTATTCAAGGCATTGGCTGCAAAATATAACGTTGGAAAAGATGCGATCGCTATTCGTTTTTGTATGGATACATTGAGACCAGCCTTTGTATTGAGCGGTGCAGCAACCGTGAAGCAACTGGAGCAAAATCTGCTCGCAAACACATTCACATTAGATTTGGATGAAATTGATCAGTTAAAGAAAATGCGGGTAAACAGCGAAGCCTATTGGAACGAACGCAAACAGCTTGTATGGAACTGAGTCGTAAGCAGCCAGCAAAGCTGCTTT
>NZ_JBQCDF010000284.1:0-27460 GCF_051961495.1 Cytophaga sp.
CGATCTATTTATTCGCGGCGAATACCACCATTTAGCGAAAGGAACCTACAAGCCGTGGTTCGGCACGTTTAAGTGCATATAAAGTCCGATAATGAAGAAATAACTATTCACTTAAACTGCCAACCACTTAAACACAGAGAAAAAATGGTTGGCAGTTTGGGACAAAACAAACAAATGGTTGGCAGTTTACGCTATAAACTTCTGCTCACCAGCTAGGATTACCAGCGTAAACGTGCCAAACCATGGCGCGAATCATGCATTTATTCGCGGCGAATACCACCATTTAGCGAAAGGAACCTACAAGCCGTGGTTCGGCAAGTTTAAGTGTACACAAACTACTAATGAAGAAATAACTGTTACACTTAAACTGCCAACCACCTATCCCAGAGGAATGGTTGGCGGTTTGGGATAAAGAAACAAATGGTTGGCAGTTTACGCAATAAACTTCTGCTCACCAACTAGGATTACCAGCGTAAACGTGCCAAACCATGGCGCGAAGAAGCAGAATACCCATGGATCAAACCAATAAGCCGTGGTTCGGCACGTTTAAGTGCATATAAAGTCCGATAATGAAGAAATAACTGTTCACTTAAACTGCCAACCACTTAAACACAGAGAGAAAATGGTTGGCAGTTTGGGACAAAGAAACAAATGGTTGGCAGTTTACGAAATAAACTTCTGCTCACCAACTAGGATTACCAGCGTAAACGTGCCTAACCATGGCGCGAAGAAGCAGAATACCCATGCGATCAAACCAATAAGCCGTGGTTCGGCACGTTTAAGTGCATATAAAGTCCGATAATGAAGAAATAACTATTCACTTAAACTGCCAACCACCTATCCCAAGGAATGGTTGGCAGTTTACGAAATAAACTTCTGTTCACCAGCTAGGATTGTCAGCGTAAACGTGCCAAACCATGGCATATTGAAATAAAGATGTTTGACTTAATACTACAACGATAGTACCTTCACTTCCAGCTATGGAAAAGATTATTTATCATCCCGAATTTTTCACGGGTACAATTCTCAATTGGCAAAAACTATTGAAGCCGGAAAAATATAAATCTGCAATTTTAGAAGAGCTAACATTTATGGTTCATTCAAACAAAATCATCTTATATGCTTTCTGCATCATGGATAACCATATTCATTTAATTTGGCAATTTAAAGGAGATAAACATCCATCAATTATCAAAAGAAGTTTCTTTACTCGAACGGCGCATCATTTTAAAAAAGACCTAAAAGTAAATCATCCGAACGTACTTGAATATTTCAGATCAACTCAGGAAGATCGCAAATATCATTTTTGGGAACGAAGGTCACTAGGCATTAACTTATTCACTGATAAAATATTTGAACAAAAATTAGACTACATTCATAGCAATCCTGTTAAAGCCAATTTATGTGAAAAAGAGGAAGACTATAAATATTCAAGTGCAGCCTTTTATCTAACAGGAAAAGATGAATGGAATATTCTTACGCATTACAAAAGTTGAAAATAAGAAACCGAATAGAAAGAAAAACAAATGGTTGGCAGTTTACGGAAATCTCAGCAAAGTATTTATTATAAAGCATAGGCGTAAACGTGCCAAACCATGGCGGGAAACCAACCAAACACAGCTCCAGATACAAGCCGTGGTTCGGCACGTTTAAGTGGTACACAAACAATTAAATGAAGAAATAACTGTTGCACTTAAACTGCCAACCACCTAAGCAGAGCAGCGTAAACGTGCCAACTATGGCGAATGCTCTACCTTATTTATTCCTTCACAAACTTTTTCACGGTGATTTGTCCGTTCTGAATAATCTGCAGCACATATTGTCCGGCTGCATACGAAGAAAGATCCAGCTGGCCGTTACCGGCAAAGCTAGCCGTCTCTAACGTCTGACCCAGCATGCTCTGCACAAGCACCTGATACGGCATACTATTATCTGTACGGATCTGCAGTATATTTTCAACGGGGTTGGGATAGATGCTTGCTTTTCCTTCTATCACACCAGGATTTACAGCTGTTGGCACATTAATAGGCTGATCAGTAGGAATCTGAATCATGGTTACAGACAAGGCTGGTGCTGTAAAGCTTATGGCATTGCTGATAACTGAAAATGTTTGTGTCTGCAACGCATTATCCGTTTCAGAAACAAATGTTTCTGAGCTGCCTAAGCCCGACAAACGATAGCCTGAAACAATTGCTGCTGATGGTGTGAAATGCTGGAGATTAAGCGTAACAGGTTGTGTGCTGGTCTGATCTCTGTTCACCACTACCACAATCAGCGAATCTCCGTCGGCTGTGAGTGAGGAATATCCCGAAACAAGATTATTATTGGTTGAAGTGGTTTTTACAGAAACTTCTCCGAAGTGTTTACTGAATAAATGCATGACTTCCCACTGACCGTTATACCAATCCCAGGGAGTAAAAAGCTCCACATTGTTTTCAGCGAACACACCCAGATGCGATGCATACCAGCAGGCAACCACATTGGCATTTTCTGAGCCATGGCTGGCGATGGTACCATATTCAGACAAGGCAAACGTTACTCCATGGTTTGCTCCTATGTACTGCGTCAGCCATTGATCACAACGCTTGAAAAAATATTCCTTCGTGATGGAGTTATCCCAGCCTGAACTACCGGTAACTTTCACCCCATTGGCATAAGGATAATCATACTGGTCGTCAAACCATACCCGGTGCAATTGAAGTGTTGTAGATACATCGTTCTCTGTACCCGGATAAAAATGTACATCCAGCACATCCAGTAAACGAATGCCTGACGCGGCTTCTTCTTCCGCTATACGTTTAATGAAATACTGCATCCATGGATACTGATGCCCATCCTTCGGATCGGTAACTTTTGAATTGTTCCAGTTATACCATTGCCATTCATTTGTAGACACAGGGCCAACCAGTTTTATATCCGGGTAGGCCGCACGTGCAGCCTTCGCCACAGCAAAATATTTCTGCATGTAATTTTCAGCCGTGATGGCAGAACTTGCAATGTCATCGTGCGTGCCTTGCCAGGCCTCCGGCTCATTATCCATGTTCCAGTAAACCAAACGGCCTTTGTCATAACCAAGTGTATTGAACCAATGATCCAGAATCAATGCAACAGAATCTGCCGTACGATTTCTGAGATACTGATTGGGGTCACCGTTGCCGCCATTGCCGCCGTACGCTACAGGTCCGCCGCCGCCAGCCCAGTTGGCATTTGTATTGATGAAACCGTTATCCTGCGTGTATTGCCAGTCATTAAAATTATGCGTCTTATTCGATGCCACCATGCCCAGTAACTGAAATGCAAACAAGCCTTGTGTATTGGTTGTATTGTTCAACAGGCTAGATGCCGAATAATCCCAGTCATGTGCGTATACATTATTATACCAGTCAGGATGGCTGCTCAGCTTTGCCCGCCAGTTGTATTTGGTAGAGTTGTTTCCGCCGTTTTCCCGGTACATTCTCAAGCCGGCATCTTTATATAATTGCCATTGTGCCGCATTCACCGGACTGGATGGATCATCGGAAAGGTTATTATTCCTGCCATAGATCCATGGAGAAATCTGATGATGACTGGCTGTAGCATCAACCGTTAAGGTTGTTTGTGCAACAGCAGCCTGTAAAAAAATAGAGATAAATAACGTGGTACAAAGCAATTTCATATAATTCAGATTTTGTCCAAACAACTAAGATTAATCCAATCAATCCTTGTTTCAGTATAAATTACGAATTTGCGGGTAAATCCAGTTATAAATCACACAATCGGGCTATATATGTAACCAGACCATGGAAAAATACAACTAATGGAATTCAAATAATTCATTGAAAAAGCCTGCCCCTCACTGTTGTCACCGGATAGTTCAACTCCATGCATGTTTTCTGGAATTGATTGAAATCAGATAATTGTAGAATTCATATTACTTAATTGAACAAAATCATTAACTTGTTTAGCCCTTATACCCCTGATTGCTTTGAACTTATACCCCTGATTTTTATATGGCTTTAGCACAACAAACCGGCATACTCGGACGCAAACGTGCAGCTCACTTACTGCGTCGTATTACTTTCGGGCCAAATAAGTCTGATATTGATACCTTCACAAATTACACTGTTGCCGACGCCCTGGATAACCTGTTTCAGGATACAACAATGCCTGATCCGCCGCTAGACCTGAAAACCAACGCGACCTGGGTAAATGCTCCTTCCACAACAGCGAACAGTAGTGATTCCCCCTTGCAGGAATACTTCAAAGGCTGGTGGCTGAAACAAATGCTCGGCCAGGATGTTGCCGCTGCAGACCGGATTCCGTTTATGGTACGTGAGCGCATCCTCTTTTTCCTGCACACGCATTTAACAACGGTTCAGGCAACCGTGGGCAACAGCCGTGCACTATACTTTCAGAATGTATTGCTCCGCACCTTTGCCCTTGACGGAAGTAAACCCGCTGAAATAAATTTAAAGGAACTCACCAAGAAGATCAGTGTCGACAATGCCATGCTGGTTTTGCTCGACGGCAGGCTGAATGTGAAAGGCGATCCGAATGAAAACTATGGTCGTGAACTAATCGAATTATATACCCTTGGTAAAGGACTTACAGGATACACCGTACCTTCCGGCACGCAGGGAGATTATATTTATTATACGGAGACAGATGTTCGCGCCGCTGCTCTCGTACTATCCGGCTGGGATATCGATACCACATTTGCCACCATGGATCCCGATACGCTTATTCCACGCGGCAAAGCAAAGACAAACAATATAGCGCAGGCTACCCAGCACGACAATACAACCAAGCAATTCAGCGCGCGGTTTGGTAATGCTACAATTGCTCCGGATCCTGCGCTGCTGAATGGCGGACTACCGACGGAGGCCAGCATGATCGATGAAATAAGTCAGCTGATTGACCTGATTTATTCACAACCGGAATGTCCAAAAAACATTTGCCGGAAAATTTACCGCTTCTTTGTATACCACGACATCGACCAGACACTTGATGATACCATCATCACCGACCTGGCAGCTACGTTTGTAAGTAACGGATATAAGATTGAACCCGTGATCCGCGAACTACTGGGAAGCCAGCATTTTTACGATATGATGGATACACTGGCAGATAATGATAAGTTCGGCGCCATTATTAAATCCCCGCTTGAGATCATAACAGAAACACTGAATTTCTTTGAATATAAGCTACCCGACTATACTTCACAGCTCGATGACTTTTATAAAACTACAGCAACGCTGTTCGGTTATATGAAAAGCATGAACATGGATTTCATGAATCCCATTGATGTAGCCGGATTTGACGCCTATCACCAGTATCCGCTCTATAACAGGGCGTGGATCTCAACCAATTCGCTGAACCGGAGATATGATTTCATTTTTTTATGCATGACCACAGAAAATATGATGCCGGGAGAAATCCGCATCGACCTGTATGCATACATGAAGCTGCGCTTCCCAACTGTCGCCGTTGATCCGGATGCATTCATCCGCGAACTGGTCTCCTATTTGTTTCCCCTTTCAGAGGAAACAACAGAAATAACTACGGATCGCCTGAATTATTTCAAGCTTCAGTTTTTCCTGCTTGGCGAAGCATTGCCCCAAGGACCTCTTGCCTTCTGGACTTTCAGCTGGGCAAACGGCGATACTATTCCTGCCAGTAAAACAGATGCCCGCGGCATGTTGCAGGATCTTTTAAATGCAATTCTGCAATCACCGGAATATCAACTCCACTAATCATTAGCTGTATGAAAAGAAGAGATTTTTTAACAAAACTCCCTGCCATAGCGGCGCTGCCGTTTGCAATCAATGGTGTATGCATGAATGTTCTTGCTGATACACTTTCTCCTTTACAGCGCCTGGCCGCAGGCTGTCCCAATGACCGCGTGCTGATTATCCTGCAGCTGCATGGCGGTAACGACGGGCTTAACATGCTGCTCCCTATTTCCGATTACGATACCTACTACAACCTGCGGGCAAATATTGCCATATCCGATAAAGGGCCGAGATCATTCATTAAACTGGATAACACGCTTGCCAGCCAGAGCCAGATTGGCTTACACCCTGACATGGTAGGTGTAAAGAGCATGTACGACCAGGGCATGGTGCGGCTGATCCAGGGTGTCTCTTATGCAAACCAGGACCAGTCGCATTTCAGGGGCCGGGATATTTTATTCATGGGCGGCGGCGCCAATGATTACCCTACCTCAGGCTGGGCGGGCCGTTATTTTGCAGACTACTATGCACCAGGTGTGTATCCGGACGATTTTCCGAATGCCAGCATGCCTGATCCGCTGGCGCTGGAATTCACTAGTGATCTGTCTTTGGTCTTTCACCAGGATCACAACATTCCTACATCCATTGCCATTGATGATCCTACATCTTTCTTCAACCTGGTAGATACACTGCCCGGTTATGAAGATAAACAAGGCATTGATCCGCGTGGTGTACCGCCGGCAGGACTGGAAAATTCTCCTTACGGCAAAGAGATGAACTGGATTCTGAACCTGGAAGAAAAATCCGATCAATACCACAGCCGCATTCTTCAGGTATACAATAAAGGCAAACAGACGGATCCGAATATTTCGTATCCGCTGACATACCCACTGCTTGCACCAACCAAGCAATTACAAAACCCTTTGTCTTCCCGGTTAAAGATCATTGCAAACATGATTCAGGGTGGTTGTAAAACAAAGATCTACCTGATCCGCATGGGTGGTTTCGATACACATGCGCAACAGGTTGAAACTACAGACTCTTCCATGGGCAGTCACGCAGCATTGATGTACCACATCTCTTCTGCCATGCGTGCCTTCCAGGACGATTTGAAAGCACGCAGCATTGATGACCGCGTGATTACGATGACAACTTCTGAGTTCGGCCGCCGCATCTATGCGAACGGCAGTTATGGAACAGACCATGGTTTGGGCGCTCCGATGATGTTGTTTGGTAAAGGTGTTGTACCGGGACTTTCAGGTACTAACCCTGATCTGACACAAGATAATGTTGCCATGCAGTTCGACTACCGTCAGGTCTATGCCAGCATCCTGAAAGACTGGATGTGTGCGGATCCGCAGAAGGTGGATGATGAATTCGGCATCCTGTGGGGCGATTACCCGGGCAGGGGTGTAACACTTCCAATCATTAACAACAACCTGGTGACCAATGTAAATGATTTTGTACGCGATCGTTTCTACATGAACAATTGCTACCCGAATCCAGCATCAAACCATACAGATATCTCTTTCTACCTGAACACAAGCTGCAACGTTACAATCTCTTTACACGACAATACAGGCAAACTGGTTAAAACCATCGTATCAAAAAATTATCCGATCGGTGAAAATAAAATTTCCGTTGACCTGAGAGATGTGCCTGCGGGTGCGTATTTTTATCAGATTGAAACATCCTACTTCAAAGACGCAAAGAAACTGATCATTCAAAAGTAATACGTGAATATGCGCTTTCCCCTTGCCATATGTCTTGTACTATTTCTGTATGTATTTCTCCCGGTTGAAATACAGGCACAGGTACACAGAAAAAAACCGGGCCATTCATCCGGCCTGCCTGATGACGACTTTACCAAAACGCAGTTCTATATTGGCATGCGCGGTGGCATCAGTTTAACAAAGGCCAATGTGCTTGAACGGTATTCTTCTTTCGTTTCAACAACAGACCCTGACCAAACGTACGACAAGGAATATAAAAATTATTCAAAAGCAGGCGCTTTTGTTGGTCTCGAATTTGATTTTTATTTCAAAGGCTTCACTGCAAGTTTTCAGCCGAACTACAGACGGCAGATCTATAGTTATTCAAACAACTATGAATGGCGGGATACCAGTGATGCTTCGAATTTTCTGCAGTTGGAATACAACCAGGATACGCGCCTGGATTATATTGAACTTCCGCTTTTCATCAAATATGATATCCTGAAGAAAGGTTTCAGACCGTTTGTTCAGGTAGGCTTCTACTATGGAATCCTAAACGGAGCCACCAAACACCTGATTGTTGACGGTACGGATAATGCTTCAGGAACAGCACGCCACTTCAACCAACAGGATGAAATTGTTGGCGCAAAGGACTTGTTTATAAAATCATCCATCGGCATGGCATATGGCATTGGCTGCAGTTATAAAGTAGGCAACGTACGACTCGTGCTTGACGCGACCTACCGCATGGGCATGAATAATATTACCAATGTATCAAACCGGTATTCAGCAAATGCACTCTCCGGTGCAGGTGATGTTTCAGATGACCTTAAGCTGAACAACATTGCGTTTTCATTTGCCTGTCTCTTCCCGATGAAGTTTTTAACATCACCACAATATAAAGCCGTTGACTAATGAAAAACCTGGTCGCATATCTATTGTGTTTTTTGTTGCTGACTGCATGCGGCGGCATCAAGAAAAATAATGAAGCAACTCCCACAGGCTTTATTAAAATATACAATGAAAGTTCGTACTCCAATCAATATATACCATTGGACATTGAACAGACTTCTGATGGCGGATATCTGATCTTAAGCTCTACAGTTATCTCTACCAGTGCTTTCCCGGGCATTTACATCATGAAAATTGATAAGGATGGGAAATTGATTTCGGCGAACGTATTGAAAAGTGATTATGTATCTGCCGTACCAAATTTATTGAAAGACGGAACAGCGTATTACATTGTCTGCATGAACAGCCTGAACCTGGGCACATATATTTTAAAACTGAACGAAGCAGGTGATGTTTCTGAAAATGCCTACATGAGTGGTGTCCGCTATCCGTTGTCTGCAGAATTCGACCAGTCCTCCTCCTACATCATTCTTCAGCACTACGACAAAGATAACCTGCAAACGAATGTGTCAAAAATTTCTGTTACTGGAACCATTGCTGCAAAGAGATATTTCAGCATTGGCACGGGAGGTTTCGATGTACAGCAGCCGATCATTGACCATTTAACAGGCAAAGGCAGGAAGTATCCGTTCCTTAGCGGGCAGCTATCGGGCAACACGTACTACTTTAATGGTTTTTACAACTACACACTTTCACTGTGCATGTTTGATTTCAGCTGGCCCGCAGATGATGATCCTGCCGCGGCACAAGGCTACCACGATGAACGTTGCATCAGCAGCCTATCACCACTGGGCGGAAGCAAAGTAGCGGCATCGCGTTATGCATACGGAAATAATTATATCATTCCATCAGCAACGGTTCCGATAACATCAGGCTCCTTTACGGATAATACCGGCATGGGTGGCTTTCTGATTCCGGAACTGATCGGCGATGCGCCATTCTGCTTAAAGGAAATTGAAAAAGACGGACAAAAAATCCTGCTCTATGTTAGTACAACGAAAAGCTCTCAGGTAGCACTCTATGCTTATGATGCAGCCGGCGGACAATTATTAGGTTCACAATACCTGGGTGCAACAAATCCATACGCAATGGCAAATGTGATCCAGACCAGCGACGGCGGTTTAGCAGTACTCGCCACTACGCAGGTGGCAGGGCGCTTTGCTCGTATCGCAATCTTTAAGTTAGGAAAAGAGGAGCTGGAGTGGTGATATGAATTATGAATTCTTTAAATAAAAAATCCTGTGGTTATTAATCACAGGATTTTTTATTTGAACGTAAGAAAGTTCTTATTTCTTTTTCAGTTTATGGATTTCCATTTTCAATGAATCAATCTCATTCTTCAGATTTGCAACCGTAATAGAATCACCTTTTTTGATTTCAGCAATCAATTCATTTTTAATGATTGTGACTTGAGCAAGCTCTTTATCATTCAAGCCATACCCGTCTTCCATTTCTCCTGAATGACCTTCCAGCTTCTGCTCCAGCTTTTCTTCTTTCTGACAAGCATTCAATACAAGCAAAGCAAGTAATGCGATAAAAACAATTTTCTTCATGATCATATAATTTTATAAGACTATTCGTAAGAAATTTACGCCAACGCTTCAAACAATACTTCTACCGTATGTTTCGCTTCTCTGCCGGTACCATCTTTAATCTGGTGACGGCAGCTCGTACCCGGCGCAGCAATGATTGTTTGCTCATCTGCTTTACGCACCGCAGGAAACAATACCAGCTCTCCTACCTGTATAGACAGATCGTAATGTTCTTTCTCATAACCGAAAGAACCTGCCATACCGCAGCAGCCTGACGGAATAACTTCTACCTTATAATTTTCAGGGATTGTTAATATTTTCTGGGAGAAGTTTACAGAAGACAAGGCCTTCTGGTGGCAGTGTCCATGCAACTTCACTTTACGGTTGGCACGTGTAAACAAATCTCTGTTGATCCTGCCTGCATCAAACTGGTTCGCAATAAATTCATCAATCATGAATGAGTTCTTCGCCAGATGGTTTGCTGCTTCCAGCTCTTCTGCCGGAACCAGGTTCGGATACTCATCTCTGAAACTCAGAATCGCAGAAGGTTCAATACCGATCAACGGAGACTCTGCAGTTACAATGTCTTTCAGCATCGCGATATTCTTACGCACGATTTTCTGTGCTTCACGAACCATGCCTTTTGACAGGTACGTACGCGCACTCTCCAGGTGTGCCGGCACAACAACTTCGTAACCCAGACGTGTCAACAGGTGGATTGCTTTTACACCAATGTGTGACTCGTTGAAGTCTGTATATTCATCGCAGAACAAATATACTTTCCCTATGTAATGTCCTTTGGCAGGTTTCAGCTCATCCGCATGCTTACGTGCCCAGGTACGCAAGGTCTGCATAGACATTTTTGGCAACGGACGTTTTTGTGTCATTCCCAGGATACCTTTTAAGATACTCCCGGTTACTACATTGCCCATGACAAAGTTTGCCAGCCATGGCCAGTTTTTATTCAGCGCATTCGCTTTTGCAAAATTGGCGATCATACGTGCACGCAACGGCACTCCGTTGGAATCGTAATACTGCTGCAGGAATTCAGCTTTCAGTTTCGTTACATCCACGTTTGACGGACACTCGCTCTTACAGCCTTTGCAAGACAGGCACAGATCCATCACTTCATAAATTTCTTTATGATCAAATTTATTCTTCTTGTCTGAAATGGTTAAGAACTCACGTAATATGTTCGCACGCGCACGTGTTGTATCTTTTTCGTTGCGTGTTGCCTGGAAGCTCGGACACATGGTACCTCCGATCACAGAAGACTTTCTGCAATCGCCTGCACCGTTGCACTGCTCGGCCATACGCACAATACCCAGCGATTTATCAAAATTGAATGTTGTTTTGATCGCCGGTGTTTCCTGTCCGGACTCATAACGCAGAGACTCCAGCATCGGCGGTGCATTCACGATCTTGTTCGGGTTAAGAATATCATTCGGATCCCAGACTTTTTTCAGTTCACAGATCATTTTATAATTCTTCTCACCGATCATTTTCTTCACAAACGGCGCACGTACACGTCCGTCGCCGTGCTCACCGCTTAAAGAACCCCTGTACTTTTTAACAAGGTCTGCAACTTCATCGGTAATCGTGAACATCAACTGACGATCTTTCTCGTCTTTCAGATTCATTACCGGACGCAAGTGCAACTCACCATCACCAATGTGCGCATAGAATACACACTTGGTATCGTGCTTATCCAGGATCTTCTGGAACTCATCGATGAACTCAGGCTGATCGTTTACATCAACGGCTGTGTCCTCAATACATGCCGCGCCTTTCATATCACCCGGGATGTTACCCAGCAAGCCTAATCCTGCCTTACGGATGGCCCATACTTTATTAATATCTGCGCCCCACAACAACGGGAAATGATAGCCATAACCGGCAGCACGCATCTCTGCTTCGGTTTTACGGGCAAGTGCTTCAATCTCTTCTTTTGATTCACGCGCCCACTCTACAATAAGTAAGGCACCCGGATCACCCTGAATAAAGGTTCTGTTCCTGGATTGTTCAATGCTGTCTTTGGTACACTGCAATACGATATCATCCAGCAGCTCTACCGCACCCGGCTTGTTTTTCAAGGCAATCAGGTTGGCACGGGTTGCTTCGGCAACCGTATTCAAATGCACCGCGATTACACCTTTTGTTTTTGGCGGCAGGTCAATCAGGTTCAGTTTAATATCATTAATGAAAACCAGCGTACCTTCAGAACCTGCGATGAGCTTACACATGTTGAATGCTTCTTTGCCCTGTGTGAACGGAGCACTCTCAAGCAACACATCAATCGCATAACCCGTGTTACGTCTGTTAATGGTAGGTTTCGGAAATTCCGCACGGATCTCCGCCTGATTTTCTTTATTGGTAAGTGTTTCGTTGATGTAACGGTATACCTTACCTTCAAGCGTATCTAAGGTTAATTTCTGATTGTATTCTTCAAGCGTCAGTGATTTGAACGTTACTTCAGAACCATCGCTCAGGAAGCCATTGATCTCCAGTACATGGTCACGCGTTGTTCCATAAATCACAGAGTGTGATCCGCAGGAGTTGTTACCCACCATGCCGCCAACCATACAGCGGTTTGAAGTAGACGTTTCCGGACCGAAAAATAAATTTAGCGGTTCAAGGATTTTGTTCAGTTCATCCAATACAATACCTGGCTGCAGACGCACCCATTTTTCTTTGGTATTGATCTCGTAGATTTCAGTAAAGTATTTGGAAACGTCAACAATAATTCCCTTCCCTACAACCTGCCCTGCAAGCGAGGTACCAGCGGTTCTCGGAATAATTCCGATCTTATATTTGTTTGCAAAAGCTATGATTTTCTTAACATCTTCTTTATGCTTCGGACGGGCAACGGCTAATGGTAATTCACGATAAACAGAAGCATCGGTTGCATAAAGTGTTCTCATAGTAAGGTCGAAATACAAATCACCTTCTATGTTTTTCTTTAGTTCTTCTAAATGTGCAAGCATGTTGTATGGATATGTAACTTTTTTATAAAGTCAGGAATGTAAATATCGCTATTTTTTTATGTTTTATGACAGGTAAAATTGTTATTTAGTTCCTGTATAAATTAAAATGAACAGCGAATAATTCCTACTGCAATGAATTACATGAAACGATTGTAAATACGTTTGCTTTGCTTATATTTAAATAGCTATAATCGAACAGGTTATAAAAGATAAAAAACATAAAATCCGCAAAAAATGCTGTTTTTCCTGTTCGGGGAATTTATGCAGCAGAGAAAAATAATTTTGGCCTTTACATACATGCATTAAGCAAAGATAATTATAAAAAAATTGATCAAAAGTATTTGCCATTGCGGCCTGCCATTCTCGAAAAAAGGCCTTATCTTTACATATTAAAATAGGCGCCTGTAGAGATACAAATAAACGTCTTGATCATTCATAAAAATAGAATACAGTTTATGTTAACAGTCTCTGAAAACAAAGTTGTTCGCCTTACATACGAATTAAGCGAAGACAGCACAAAAGATGTCATTATAGAAAAAGTGGATACCGACCAACCGGCAACATTCCTGTTTGGAGTAGGCGGCTTATTGCCTGAATTTGAAGAAAATCTTTTCGGTTTGAAAAAAGGTGATTCTTTCAAATTCTCTATTGCTTCAGACAATGCCTATGGCCCGGTTGATCCGAACGCACTTGTGGATATTCCGAAGGAAGCATTTACGATTGATGGTAAATTACAGGACGATATGCTTAAAGTTGGCAATATCCTGCCGATGAGAGACAATGAAGATAATTTCCTTCAGGGTAGAATCATCGAATTGAGGGATGATGTTGTAATCATGGATTTTAACCACCCATTGGCTGGTAAAGATTTGTATTTCAAGGGTACGATCGTTGATGTACGCGAAGCTACGGCAGACGAAATCAGCCACGGCCACGTACACGGTGAAGGCGGTCACCACCATTAATTTTACATTTAGAGCCTGTAACCATTACAGGCTCTAACTTTTTTAGGGTATGCCCGTATAAATACTTTACTCTATGGACAATCTTTTCAAAAAAATATCTCTGCTGTTTTTTCTTTCAGCAAGCACCGTTTTGGTAGGCTATTCTCAATTTAGTTTTGGCGCAGGTACAACGCTTGGCTTTGGCTATCTGCGTTCTTCAGATCTCAAACAAAGCGGCAAGGTTGTCGAAGATGCTGATCCAAACGTCCAGAATCTGGATTTCAAGGCAAAAGCTACTTTCCAGGTAGGTTTCCAGGGCGTTGTTCAATACCGCTTTGCCCAGCAATGGTGCGTGGTTGCCTCACCAGGTTTCAGACTCTTCCGTTCTACATTCAACAATATTTATATTGAAAATGAAACGGTTTCAAGTACCGACTATATTACGCACAAGGTCATTTCTCTGGCGAAATTCAAATGCACACAACTGCAGCTGCCAATCATCGCTAAATATTATTTCACACCCGACAAGCCTTATTTCGCCACAGGTGGCTTTGCATTTTCGTACAATGCGGGCATGAAAATGTATTCCGAAGAAGATTCCATTACAACCTATTACAGTGGCGACAACATGGTAGCCAGCAATAAAAAAGACATAGAGTTTTCAAAAATCAAAGTAGACGGATACAAGCCTTTCCAGGCGCACCTGGTACTGGGTATCGGCGCTTCTTTGCTAACCGGCTACAGAAGAAACCTGGATGTTGAACTAAGCTATTACGTACCGCTTACCTCATCCCCTTACTATACAACCAATGCCGACTTCACCAATCAATCCCTTACAAATGGTTGGGTATATTCTGCAGATGGCAAAGCTGCGTACGAGCAACAAACCGGAAAAAGCCTGGATCATTACAGAATGCACATGATCACTTTAACCATACGCTACTTATTTTATTCAATCAACAAGTAATTTTTTCTTCATAAAAGCTTCAGACTTTATGAATACATTACCGTAAGCATTAACTAACCGTCCTTTGATTCATGAATATTGAAAAAGAACGCCTGAATAATCTGACATCAAATATTTTATGGAAAAAGTGGGGGCCCTATGTGAGCGACCGTCAATGGGGAACCGTACGCGAAGATTATAGCAGTGATGGTTCTGCCTGGGAATACTTCCCGCATGACATGGCCAGAAGCAGAGCATACCGATGGAGCGAAGACGGTATTGCCGGCATCTCGGATGACCAGCAACATATCTGCTTTGCATTTGCCTTCTGGAACTATAATGACCCGATTATTAAGGAACGCTTTTTCGGCCTGACAGGTAATGAAGGCAATCATGGCGAAGATGTAAAGGAACACTTCTATTACCAGGATAGCACACCTACGCATTCATACATGAAGATGCTTTACAAGTATCCGCATGATGCTTATCCCTATAACCAGCTGGTTTCTGAAAACAAACGCCGTTCCCGCAGCGAAGATGAGTTTGACCTGATCGACTCAGGCGTTTTTGATAATGATAAATACTTTGACATTTATATCGAGTATGCAAAGAATGATTCTGAAGACATACTCGCACGCATAGAAATCATTAACAGGTACCACGAAGACAAAGAATTGGTTGTGCTGCCTACTATATGGTTCAGGAATACCTGGGACTGGGAACTGAATGTTGAAAAGCCTTCCCTGTTTGCCGTTACTGATAATGAGATCCGCCTGACACACCGTGAATTCGGCAACTATAATTTTTATCTGGATCAGAATCCGGAATTACTTTTCTGCGAAAACGAAACAAATACCAAACGGGTATTCGGCGTCGACAACGGGAAATCATTCTTTAAGGATGGTATCAATAATTACTTTACCGAAAATGATAAAACAGCCGTAAATCCGCACCGCACTGGCACCAAGGCAAGCGGCGCCTATCGAATCAATGTAGCTGCAAACAACAACTACATTATCCGGGTGCGCTTAAGCAAAGAAAAAATAGAAAATCCTTTCCAGTATTTTGATGGTATTTTCTTTCAGCGGAAATCAGAAGCCGATATCTTTTACGGAGAACTGCAGCAGCACATCCGTGAAGATGATTTGAAAAATATTCAGCGCCAGGCCTATGCCGGCATGATGTGGGCCAAACAGTATTACAACTTTGACCTTTCCAAATGGCTCGACGGCGATAACAATCAACCGCCTTACATACATGTTGACCCCAACCGCGCGCACGGACGAAATACAACCTGGAGGCACCTGCATTGTTCAGAAGTCATATCCATGCCCGATAAATGGGAGTACCCGTGGTTTGCAGCCTGGGACCTGGCCTTCCATTGCATACCCATCGCCCGTATAGATCCGGTGTTTGCAAAAGAGCAATTGCAATTATTGCTTGATGAAAAACACCTGCACCCAAGCGGACAAATACCAGCCTATGAATGGAGCTTCAGCGATGTGAATCCGCCCGTGCATGCGTGGGCTACGTTGCGCATTTTCCAGATAGACCGTAAGATCCGCTGCGACAAAGGCGACTTCGATTTTCTCGAACAATCATACCATAAACTGTTATTGAACTTTACCTGGTGGGTAAATCAAAAAGACAGGCACGGCAATAACATCTTTGAAGGTGGTTTCTTAGGCCTTGATAACATCGGGATCTTTGACCGCAGCAAACCCCTGCCAACCGGCGGAACCATGGAACAGGCCGATGGTACAGCCTGGATGGCCATGTTCTCGCTCAACATGCTGAAAATATCCCTTGAATTGTCGCTGCACAATCCAAACTATCAAAGCATGGCCTGCAAGTTCTTTGAACATTTCTACTACATCGCTGCAGCCCTGAACAACATTGGGGAAAACGATAATTCATTATGGGATGATGATGAAAAATTCTTCTACGATCTGCTTCATTTACCGAACGGTAAAGTACAGCGTCTGAAAATAAACTCCATGGTGGGGATTATTCCGTTGTTTGCAGTAGAGACGATCATTGCAGAGAGTTATGAAAATCTGCCGGTCTTTAAAAGACAGGTGGATTACTTCATCCGGGAACGCGAAGACCTTACAAAAAATGTTTCCCGCTTAGACGAACCCGGCGATGGAAAACGAAGACTCCTTTCACTGTTAAGAGGCTTCCGCATGAAACAGGTACTGGTGCGTATGCTGGATGAAACCGAATTCTTATCTGATTACGGTATTCGTGCCTTGTCAAAAATACACAAGGACAAACCTTATAAATATCAGCTTGATCACAGAATCTATCAGATCGATTATGAACCCGGCACTTCCACGACTTCGTTGTTTGGCGGTAATTCCAACTGGCGCGGACCAATCTGGTTTCCGGTAAATTATCTGATCATTGAATCCTTGCTGAAATATCATTTGTATTACGGAGATGATTTCAAAATCGAATATCCGACACACAGCGGAAAATATCTGACCATCCGCGATGTGGCCGCACAGCTGGGTATCCGCTTAATGAAGATCTTCAGAAAAGACGAACACGGCAAACGCCCGATCTACAACGATTATCCGAAACTGCAGAACAATCCGGCCTTCAATGAAGAAATATTATTCTACGAATATTTCCACGGCGACAACGGTTCCGGTTTAGGTGCATCGCACCAAACAGGCTGGACAGGCCTGATTGCAGATATGATCTTTAAATTTGGTTACTACGACCAGGAAAATTAATACCCGAATTTCATGAAAATCAGATGTGGCGGTGTGCCCGAACATTTCAATTATCCCTGGCACGTTGCTTCGGAACAGGGCTTCTTCGCAGCTGAAGGCATTGAACTCGAATGGACCGATTATAAAGGCGGCACAGGTGTGATGTGCCAGGACCTGCGCGCAGATGTCATTGATATTGCCACGCTTCTTACTGAAGGTGCGATCGCTGATATTGCCAATGGCAATCCATCCGTTATTGATGCTGTGTATGTATCATCGCCATTGATCTGGGGAATACATACCGCTGCGCAATCCAATCATACCGATCCGAATGCGCCGGGTCCAATCCGCTATGCAGTCAGCAGAATGGGGTCAGGTTCTCACCTGATGGCGTTGGTTGACCGTTTGCAGCGCGGATTGAATTTGTCGGATGCGTCCTGGGAAATCATCCAGAACCTGGATGGTGCACGTGCATCTTTGCAAAAGAACGAGTCTGATTATTTTTTATGGGAAAAGAATATGACCGCTCCCTATGTATACAACGGGGAATTGAGACGCATCGGGGAATGCCCTACCCCATGGCCTTCAGTGGTGATCACAATCAGTAAAGCAGCATTGAAACGTCTTGGTGATTTGAGCGGCATGTACCGGGCACTGCAAAAAGCAGTTCAATACATTCAGCAACTCCCCGATCCGGCACAAAAGATTGCATCTGTATATGATCTGAAAATCGAAGATGCACGCGATTGGTACACACGTATCCGATGGGCCAACAGAGAAGCGTTATCTCAAAAAGATTTTGACTTCACAGCTGATGCTTTGGTCAAAGCCGGCATTCTGAAAGAAGTCCCGGCATACAAAACAATCTGCAGCTGATTATAACTACATAATAAACACTCCGGAATTGAATCCGACGATGCTGATGAACGCATGCAGATTTCAATACTCCGAACGTTCATTATTCATCTCTTTGAATTTTAAGAATTCAATACGGACAGAATTATTTTAGTGGCATACACTAAATTTATTCCGGACTCCGTTTTAGCTTTGAATTTTAAAGATAAAATAGATGAAAAAACTATTTTTAAGTGGCTCCTTTTTAGTCCTGCTATACATAACCGGAATCGCACAAACAACAACTATTCTCTTTGACAAGGATGCGTATGCAATTACTCCGGAAGCAAAAACAAAACTGGATTCATTGATCCGAATAATAAAAAACTTAAGTCCGCATCAGGAAATCTGTTTGGTTGGCCACACCGACAGTGATGCTGATGAAACCTATAACAAAACACTTTCATTAAACAGGGCTACGAGTGTAAAAGATTATTTTCTATCAAACGGTATCAGCAACAGAATTCATATTGAATCTAAAGGCGAATCGAAGCTTACCAACAAGGATGTAACAGATGCTGAAAAAGCATTAAACAGACGTGTTCAAATCATCCAGGATTATAAATCCAGCAATACCATTTTTTCAAGTACAACAAAAGAAGTACAGCGATTTGAAATTAATCCAAACCGGGATACGCTTCTTACTTGTAAAGAAGGAACCAAAATTTATATTGATGACTTAATCTTTGAAAATACCAATGCTTCAGAGCCGGTCATTATTCAGGTACAGGAATATCTTACCAAATCTGATTTTGTGCTGGCCAATCTCACGACAACGCATACAGACGGCAGGATGATTGAATCACGCGGTATGATCTACATGGAAGCATTTCAGAACAATAAATCCTTACAAATAAAAGAAGGTAAAACCATTGGTATACTTTTTAAAGACCGGAAGCAGAGTGATGGTACAGAATTATTTCTCGGTACGAGCCACAACAATAATATTGTCTGGAACCAGAATCAAACGAATCAAACATTTATCAATAACGTAACTACTGATCGATTTATATCAGGCTATTCAACAGCCCGGCGTGAACATTCTTCTAAGAAGAAACGGAAGAAGAAAAAGAAAAACAGTTCTGATTTCTCTACCAATTATGCGATCTATCAACGTTCGCGCTACGATACAATCAATGGCATGCCCTGTAAGATCGTGCAGAAATATGCGAAGCAAAAATACACCACTGATACTTTGTATATTGCCAACGATCCGAAATTGCTGAAAGAATACCAGGAATATATTGCCATGCGCCAACAATGGGAATATCAGGCTCAAGTCAAAAAAGACATGGATATTTTAATGCTGTCGAGCCCCAAATTAGGTTGGATCAACTGCGATAAGTTTTATGAGAATACCGGACCGTTCATTGATATTGTTGTCGAATACCAGGAACCATTTGTTCCGTCTGTTGTCCTTGCCTTCAAAAATATAAACTCTGTATTGCCCAGCTCCTATAGAATTGACAATAAAATTATTTTCAAAAACGTTCCTGAAAATACCCCCTTTGATATTATTGGATTGTATAATGCCAATGGCACTACGTTTCTTTCTCAAAAATCATCCGTTGCAAGAGAAGCCGCAGAAACAATCTCTTTCATAAAAGTATCTCCCGGACAGTTAAAAGAAGCGCTCAAAAATCTTTAGATGTTTTTTACAAAATCATTAATCAGTAATAATATATCTCTGTACACAATCAAAAAATAAAGGTCTTATGGAATGTATTCATAAGACCTTTTACTTTATACAATTTAACTGTGATTATTCTTTATACAGCACAAGCGGTATGCGGTTAAATACTTTTACATACTTACCTTCATTCCTGACTACATCTTCCGGTTTCACATTATTCAACACACACAACACGCCTATCTCTGTAGTATCCTTGCTTGTCGTATAAGCACTCATTTTCTGATCATGTACTTCCTTTTTTAAGTCGATCGTTTTATAATATATTTTTTCAAGATCTGTATGAGTAATCGCTCTGGTAGAATTGAAACATGCCAGCACTGCTTTATTATCCTGTCCTGCTTCATACACACTTATAAATTTCAGGATGTATTTTTTACCCGGTAGTTGAATCCAGAGCATTTCACAATTCTTTGCTTTGGATTCAACATATACCGACATGCGTATGGCTTTTAATCCATTGATCGAAGAAGAGTCAACCGTAACGCTATAAGAAGGATTGATCTTAGAACGCGCCTGTTTGGCGAGTGCTTCTACCGTTGTAGACGAAGAATCGCAGCTTAAGGCGATGCACTGCTTTTGATCCTTTGAAATAGACACCACGTTCTGGTTTGTGACCTCCATCAGCCAGTCTTTCGGAAACTGCACCTGGTATCTGATCAATGGGTGTGTATACAGATTGGATTGTGCAATACCGTATTTCGGATTTTGTCCATACAATAAATTATCTATCGCAAGAATGGAGGTTCCGGAAACACCGGCTCCTCTTTGGTATCCTTTCTTTTGCAGATACTCTGTTAAATACGCCACACGGTCAACCGTCATCGGGTGATCAATATTGGCAGTCTTTACCATCTTCTCATTGGTAATGTATTCAACATAAGCATCCAAACGTTCCAATGCAGTAACCAACCCGTAAGGGTCGAAACCTGCTTTCAATGCAATATCCACACCCGATATATCGGCAGCTTTTTCCTGTGAACGACTGAAGGCCGCAACGCCGAGATTGGAGGGCAGTTCAATCGGCATATTTAATAAGCTTCCTACCTGTGGATCTGTCAATGCTCCTACCACATTTGCAGGTAACTGCAACAATGTGGGAATAATTACTACTTCCAGTTTTTTTCTGGGGTGGTGTTTCACCACATGCGAAAGTTCATGTGCCATCACACCTGCCAGTTCATCCCGGGTATTGATAATGCTTAATAAGCCGCGCGTTACATAAACGTAACCGCCCATGGTAGCAAAAGCATTCGGTTCCGGAGTATCCACTAAAAAATAGGTCAGCGGTTTAGGAAACGGAAGCTGCTTCTCCAACGCCCGGCCGATGCTTGTTACTTCCTGAAGCAAGGCTTCGTTGGTATAAATACCATAGGTATTTTTTACCATCTCAAATGTTTTGACTCCGGCTTTGTCTTCCATTGTCTTTTGTTCCTGCGCAAAAAGAGGCACGCTTAACAACACCATAGCTATGCTGTTAAAAACAATTCTTCTGATCATAAATATTTCATTGGGGTTCCGTACAAATATGCACGAATCAGAGCAAACTACAAAGAGATTATTTGCCTTCTGAATACTCTTTCAGATATTCAAACTGAGGACCAAGCTTGCCATTTATCGTTAGGGCACAACGTTGAATCAACGCTCCGTATGGCTGCTGCACCAGATCAGGAATAACATTTTTAATAAGCTGATTTCCGAAATCTTCTGATGCACTGCGAGGCACTTCACATGGCAGGTTATCAATTGCCATTACCGTAATATTACGCGGATCAGAAAAAGGTGCTTCAATATCCTTGGTAAACGGGTTGAAATCATATGCCGGATCAAAGATGTTCGTAGACTTAACCGTAGATGGAATAGAACCATTGATGTCACAGGTGATATCTGAGATCAGACGGATAGAAAAATCGCTGCGTTTAATATCTTCGGTTGTAAACAATTTCGGCGCCCGCTGATCCCAAAAAGCACCGGCAATCAGGATATCAGCAGCTTTAGCAAAACGAAGAAATGTTGATTCATAAACTTCAGGATGTTCATGAAAATGCTCACTGTTCCATGCCGCGCCTGCATCAAACATTCTCCTGTTATAATCAGCAGAAGTAACTTGCGTATAAACAGGTTTGCTGTATGTCTTCTTCAGAAAATCTTCTGCAGAAACTTTTTCAATCTGCATTTCCTTCAAAATCATTTCTGCTCCGTTACCTACTCTGCCGCCGCCGGTTAATACAATCTTCAATGGTGGTATAAATACTTTCCTCAATTCCTGCTTCAACTCACCGATATCATAACACTTGTATGCAGGTTTCAGGTCGAATAACTTATACTTCCTGCCCAGCAAAAGGAACGTATTATACGCACCAACAATACCCGCAAAATATCCGAAGGCAATCACACGCTTTTCCTGTGTGTCACGCAACGCCTCATAATCAATCATTGTAATTCTTTTTTCAACGATTGACTGCAGCAGCTTTTGATTGTGGGGTTGTAGTTTTATGGTATGCGAAAAGAATAGATAGGTTTTATCCGGAATTAATTGGTGAATGGGAACTTCCTTGATTCCTAACAGAATGTCACAATCGCTCATGTCTTCCTGTAACGGAATGCCGGCAGCCAGATATTCTTTATTGGTAATACAACGCACATCGCTGGGCTGCACAACGATTTTCACGTGCGGATAGGCAGCAACAATTCCGGCACACTGATACGGTAACAAAGGCACCCGTCTGTCTGAGGGCACTTTTCCTTCCCGTATAATACCGACCTTAATTGCTTTCATTGCTGATTATACGTTGAAAAAGATTATTCGTTTATTTTTGAGCCTTTCTCTCTCTTATAAAACAAATACCCGTATTGACCGCCAATCTTTTTAAAGAGCGGATGCTTTGACAAAAACTCTCCGCGGTCTACTTTAGTTACCAGATATACATCCCTGTCTACATCTCCATTCAGCAGCCATTCAATATCCCTGGACTTTGGATTTGTTACCGGAGCCTTATCTGTATAATATAAATGCGCGTAACTTTTAAAATCGAATACTTCTACATATGCAGGTTTCGCATCGCGATCTTGAAAGCTTTCATAGAAATTAATTACTTCGCCTTGTATATATACTTCTATTTTAGGCAGGAATAATGGCAATACGGTTTCATGAAAAAGTATTATTGAGAAGAACAGCAATACAATTCCCCGTACAATTTCTTTTTTCATATAATAAATGGCTGCCAGGAACATCAGTAAATATGCGGCTCCGGCTAGGGATTCCCAACCGCTCCATTTGACAGGTGCCAGGAAATTTGCTGCCGCAAACGGATCCTTGATATATGGCGTGATTTCAAACATCCTGCCTTCATAATGTTTTACAAGCAACGGGAACGCAATTAATGCAAAGCCTATAATCAGGCCTGTAATTACAATAGCAAGGAACAGGAAAAGATTCATATTTCTTTTTCCGTTCAGCAAACGCTCAACACCTGTTGCGGCCAGGTATGACAAAGGAAAATAACAGAACGAAGAATAGTGGAAGATCTTTGTTTTAACAATGCTGAATAAAATCAATACTACTGTAAATGCGATCACAGACCATAACCTGAATTGTTTGCGCACCTCTTTATCATCAGCATCATTCTTAAAGCCAAGAAACGCGAAGTAAGACATCGGGAAGCAACCAAACAGGATGACCAGTACATGGTAATAGAACGGACCGCCATGCCCTGCATCCTGTGTTTGAAATAAACGGATCTGATATGTGATGAATTCCTGCAGGAAGAACGGGCCGCTTGTGACAAGCTCATAACCAAACCATGCAACGGATACAACGCCTACTGTAACAAAGAATATCAACCACTCTTTAAAATTCAGTACCCAGAATTTACGTTTCACAATCATGTACACACCTACGGTAAGTAAAATATCCAGCAGGCCTACAGGGCCCTTTGTTAATACGGCCATGCCGGAGAAGAAACCTGCGTAACAGGCAAACCACAAACGTTCTTTCGCTTGTGCTGCATCCAATGCAGTTAATCGGTATACAAACCAGAGCGAAACAAAAATGAATAAGTTAAATACCGGATCGATGATTCCTGTTCTGAAATAAAAATGCGGTAATACAGAACCTGCATAGGTTAGCATCCAGATCCAGGCGAACTTTCTGTTCTCCAGTTTACGGCCCATCGCATACAACGTAAGCATAGTTGCGATACCCGTTAACGCATTTGGTAAACGCGAAGCAAATTCATTTACGCCGAAGATTTTCATGCAGATCACCTGCAACCAGAAGAAGAATGGAGGCTTCTCCCAGAATGTTTCGTAATTGATCTGTACGTGCGTGTAATCGCCGCTCATGATCATTTCACGCGATGCTTCTGCAAAATTAATTTCATCCCAGTCGAACAAATGAACGGATCCTATAAAAGGAATAAATAGAATCGCAGAAATAAGAATGATCAGTATTCTGTCTGTTCGAAAAGATGTATCGGTTAATACATTCATTATCGTATCTGAATTAGTGGTTTATCTAGATTAGGGTTTGAAAGAAAATGTTTCTTTTCAAAATAATATAAAAGTATAAACGAGCCCAGGGTGCCGATCATTGCACCCACATAAATATCCCGCAGGAAGTGCTGCAGCAAATACACTCTTGAAATCCCCGCCAGCAACGCAATCACAAAAAATACATATTGCAGAAACTTATTAGGATGAAAAAAAGAGAACAGGAAGAACATGCAGAAAGCCTGCGTAGTATGCCCGGAAGGAAAGCTGTTCGACGTATGAATTTCCAGGCCGTCTACAAAATGGAGCTTGACATCTTTCAGAAAAACAGACGGACGGTGTTCCAGGGGAAACACAAACAACTTCAGAATTTGAGTAACGGCAGAAACGGCTAATAAAATAATTGCGGTAAAAAGCCCTTTGCGAATATTTACAAACAGAATAATACCGGTTATAACAATGACGGCAAAAATGCCATCACCAAAATAAGTTGCCCAGTAAAAAAAATTATCAAGATAATTCGTATGAAAGGTATTCAGCCAGATTTCGAATTCGCCTTTAGCAGTGAGCAGCAGCACAAAGCCCGGAACTACTAAATAAAATACAAACAAGAGCATGAATATACTTGTTTGCTGCAGAATAGCTTTCACACGAATGATTTTTGTAGTACTTATTTAGAATCTGATAAATCATCTCTGTCCCGCAGTTTTTTATCATCAACGGTTTTATTCAGAAACTCATTTATCTTATCAATATCATAATTTGTTTTGATCTCGCCGAAAGTATTTACCTTAATATTTAAACCTTCAAGTTCTTTAGAAACTTTAGGCTTTGAAGCTTCAACATCGGTCTTTTTCTTTCTAGGCATAACTCAATACAGTTAAATTATGAATTTACTTTTTCACCAAGGGTACTTAAAGCAAACTGCATTCTTTTCACAGCTTCTTCTTTTCCAATGATCTCAATGAATTGCATCAGATCCGGGCCAGCGCCAACGCCTGTCAATGCCAGGCGAAGTGCCTGCATGATCTTTCCGATTTTAATATCTGCTTTTTCCAATACTTCATGCAGAATATGTTTTACACCATCTGCATTGAATGCGCCGGAGTAAGCAGCTAACGCATCTTTGTATAAGGTGATGACAGTAATAGCTTCAGCATTCCATTTGGTTGAAGCAACTTTTTCGTCAAACGTTTTTGGTGCCTCAAAAAAGAACTGTCCTTCGATCCAGAAATCTTTTGCAAAGGTTAAGCGTTCTTTCAGTAGCTGCGCAATCATCGGAAGTTTCTCAACATCATACGAAGCTTTATGCGCGTCAGCTTGCTGCTTCAATAATGTTGTCAATGTTGCATCCGGTAACTGACGCATGTATTGCTGGTTATACCATTTCGCTTTATTGATATCGAACTTGGTTCCTGATTTACCGATACGCTCAACGCTGAACGCTTCGATCAGTTCATCCATGGTAAACAGTTCCTGCTGTGTACCCGGGTTCCAGCCAAGGAATGCCAGGAAGTTTGTTGTTGCTTCCTGTAAATATCCCTGTTCTCTGAAACCCATCCAGATGTCGCCCGATGCCGGATCTTTCCAGTCTAGCGGAAACACCGGGAAACCTGCTGCATCTGCATCACGCTTGCTTAATTTTCCATTACCATCCGGTTTTAACAACAACGGTAAATGCGCGAACTGCGGCATGGTATCTTCCCAGCCTAAGAAACGGTAAAGCAACACGTGCAGCGGTGCCGATGGCAACCATTCTTCTCCACGTATTACGTGGGTGATCTCCATCAGATGATCATCTACTATATTTGCCAAATGGTATGTCGGCATACCGTCTGACTTAAGTAATACTTTATCATCAATGGTTGAAGAGTGTACCACTACCCAACCACGGATCATGTCATTCAACCGAATCTCTTCCTTGCGCGGTACTTTCAAGCGGATTACATACTCATCGCCTGCATCCAGACGTCTCTTTACTTCATCTTCCGGTAAGGTTAATGAGTTGTTCATCTGCATACGCGTTACCATGTTGTAAGAAGGTGAAGCCACTTTAGCGGCTTTCAAACGTTCTTTCATGGCATCCAATTCTTCTGCTGTATCAAATGCATAATACGCATTGCCTTCCGCAATCAGCTTTTCTGCATACTGGCGATACATTGGTTTACGTTCCGACTGTTTGTACGGCGCATGCGGACCGCCTACACCAGCACCTTCATCAATTTGTATGCCTACCCATGCAAGTGCTTCCTGTATATATGCTTCTGCCCCCGGAACAAAACGGTTTTGATCTGTATCTTCGATACGGAGTAACATCTTCCCACCCATTTTACGGGCAAATAAATAATTGTACAAGGCAGTACGGACACCACCTATATGTAAAGGCCCCGTTGGTGAAGGAGCAAAACGAACACGAACTTGTTTATTATCTGACATGAAATTTTATTTTAAAATAAATTCCAAATTCCAAAACACAAATTCCAAACAGCGCATTTTGGGATTTGGAATTTGTCTTTTGAGATTTTCTATTTAACAGCGATGCAGCTTATTTCAACATTTACATCTCTTGGTAAACGGGCAACTTCAACGGTTTCTCTTGCCGGCTTTCCTTCGCCGACATATTGACCATACACTTCATTGATCGCAGCAAAGTTATTCAGGTCTTTAACAAAGATGGAGCACTTTACAATATCTGAAAAGTTATAACCCGCCTCAGTCAGGATCGCTTCGATGTTTTTCATTACCCGATGCGTCTCATTCTGAATAGAATCTGTAATTAAATTTCCTGATAACGGATCAAAGGCTACTTGTCCGGAAACATATAATGTTGTTCCGGCTAAAATTGCCTGGCTATATGGACCAATCGGAGCTGGTGCGTTCGTGGTATTGATTATTTTCTTTGTCATTACGGTAATTTCTGAAAG